>NZ_CP185807.1:0-89768 GCF_049187015.1 Enterobacter sp. JS8-1
ATGGTCGCCACCAATACTACGGCAAAAAAACCCGTTAAATCCACCCGCGCTAAAAAGTCTGCGGAAAAAATCGCGCAGTCTACCGAGCAGAAGCTCGTCCAGCTGCTCGCTGATACGCCCGTGCAAATCTTCCCGTACTCCCGCCTGTCACACACGGGCTTAAACACGCGCATCATTCCGCATACCGATCAGGAAGTGGAAGAGATGGCAGACAGCATTCAGGCAATGGGCATCCTGCAAAACCTGATCGGTGCAGAACTGCCGGACGGTACGATCGGCATTGTCGGCGGGGAAGGTCGCCGCAGAGGTACAGGCATTCTGGTGATGCGCGGTGTGCTCGATGCAGACACGCCGTTTGTTCCGGTGAAAGTCCTGCCCGTGGAGATGGCGGTGGCGGCCTCGATGATCGAGAACGGTCGACGTAAAAACATGCATCCCGCCGAGCAGATTATCGGTTTTCGTACCCTTCAGCAGGAAGGTAAAACGGCCTCTCAGATCGGCGCACTGATGGGCTACCACCCGCGCCACGTTCAGCGCTGCCTGAAGCTGGCGAATCTTGCCCCCTCCCTGCTGGATGCACTGGCGCGGGATGAAATCTCCCTTGAACAGTGTGAAGTCCTGACACTTGCTGATACCCATGAGCGTCAGGAGCAGGTCTGGAAAGAGGCTGTTGTACAGTGGCGCGATCCTGCTGTACAGACTCTGCGCAAAATGGTGACCGACGACAAGATGGCCATTAGTCACCCGATGTTTGAGTATGTGGGCGAGGAAGCCTATACCGCCGCTGGCGGTACGCTGACCGCCGACCTGTTCAGCGACAAGGACAGCACCTTTGCCGATGCGGCGCTGGTGAAATCTCTGCTGGCTGGCAAGCTCACCGTGCTCGCCGCCCGCGTTAAGCAGGAGCAGGGCTGGGGCTGGGCTGAGTACCGTATGACGGAACTACGCGCCAGCGGCGAGGACAGCGAAAACTATCGCTTTGCCATGCCGATGGCTGTGCTGACGGAAGAAGAACAGAAGCGCGTCAGTGAGCTGGAAGAACAAATGGAAGCTACTGAAAGCTACGATGACGAATACGAGCTTCAGCAGCAGATCGATGACATCTACTGTGAGGCGCAGTACCGCGAAGCCACGCCGGAGTTTCGCGCCGCCCACGGTATCTGGGTGTCATGGGACGGTAGCAATTTTCAGGTTCAGCCTGGTATCCGCAGGCTGACCGACGAAGACCGGGCAGAAGAAGAACAGGCGCGTCAGGAACGTGAAAGCAACGTGATCAGATACACCGCACCTGACATTCCCGCCGATGCCTATCCGGCAACGCTGGTTAAGGCCATGTCTGCGGAGCGCACTCTCGCCGTTCAGGCAGAACTGGCGGGTCGCCCCGATGTATCGGTGGCACTCCTGACGTGGACGCTGTGTCTTGCGCTCTTTGACCGCACCCACGGCAAACGCAGTGAACCGCTGAAAGCCTATGTGACCTCGAATCAGTATCACCTTGCATCACTGGCTCCATCCGGTGAAGAAGGGAAGGCGCTGACGGCGCTCAATGCACAGAAAGAGGCGCTTCAGGCAACGCTGCCCGAAAACTGGCATCTCGATTTCACCTGGCTGCTGTCATGGTCAGCAGAGCAGGTGAACACCCTGCTGGGATTCTGTGCAGCGCACGGTATCAACGGTATTCAGGAACGTATGTATAACCATACGCAGAAAAGTGAACTGGACGGGCTGGAAGCGGCGCTGGACTTTGACCTGCGCAAATGGTGGCAGCCGGATGCTGAGAGCTACTTCGGTAAGCTCACTATTTCCCAGATTGGCAAAGCCTATGAAGAAGCCGGACTCAGCGCCCGTGCGGGTGAAGTTGTGAAGCTCAAGCGCCGCGATGCGGCGAAGGCCGCCGAGCAGGATCTGAATGCTCAGGGCTGGCTGCCTGACTGGATGGTGCGCCCAGCGCCAGCCGCTGAGGCTGAAGAAGCGACCGAATCCGACGCTGACACCACTGACCACGCTGCTTAATACCGGAGGCCGCCGCCTTCGGGCGGCGGGAACAGACATGACCATGCAATATGACCTGAACCGAATCAACACCCTGACCGCCACAGACCTGGAGTTTATCCGTCAGCAGGGCGAGGACGTGCGCCGCGCCCTCAGCGATGCCGTAACCGGCCTTCTGTCGACACCTGAAGGATGGTGCGTCTGCGCCGAGTTCCGCACCGAGTTCGGCGGCTTCTTCCCCGTCCAGTGCCGCTTCAGCGCGGACGGCAGCGATGACTGGCATCTGTGCGTGTGCAGCCCCGGCGAAGTCTCGCCTTACTGGCTTCTGGTGCTGCTCTCCTCCGGCGGTGAAGTGGTGCGTACCCTTTACCAGAGCGACACGCTCCAGCCTGACCGGATAAACCAGCTGATCGCGCAGCTGGCAGGTATGCGCCGCTTTAACTGCACAGCCAGCACCGTGGTGAACCTGATGAGCGTGGAGGTGACAGCATGATCCCGTCCTCACACGCGCTCGTTTCCCTGAAGCCCGCCCGTCAGGCTGCAATTCAGGCTATCAGCCATGTTGAGTCTGCCCGCGATCGCGGCGCACGACTGCCCGCCATGCCGTATGTGCGTACCTTTCTGCGCCTTCTCACGGGCAGCGGACGCCTCAACGCCACGGTGGCCAATAAAATACCTGGCCTGCACTGGGTGCCAAATAACCGTCATTCGAACCTGAAACAGGTCGAGGAAGCGCTTAATACGATGATTGCCACCAGTGGCGAAGCCTGCCCGCTGCCGCTCACGATTGACGTGCAGGCCGAACTGTTTCCTGAAGTCATGCACACCCGAACGGGTCGACGGCTGCACAGGTCCGGCATTAAGACCACGCGCCAGCTGCGCCGCCAGTCTCGTGAATATGAACAGCGCTGGAAACTGCGCCAGAACCTGCTGGAGCAGGCGAAAATCGACCTGAATTTTCAGTCACCGGAAACCGTCTGCACCTGGTACACCCGGTGGAGCGACGAGTTTGACGCGGCAGAGCTTGCCGGACCGTTCTGGCGCTGGCAGTCGCGGTTCACGTCGCTGAAGGAACTAGACTGGCTTCGCATGAGCGGCGATCCGCTGTATTCGGTCATGTACCAAATTCCGTTTATTGTCCGGGAGACGCCGGAGCATATCCGTACTGCTGAACGCTGGCAGGTACCGAACAAGCTGCGTTATCAGCAGGGGGCAGAATGAGAAATAACCCCTGCAAGACGGAGCTGAAAGTCGCCCGCAGCCAGCGTAACAAGCTCCGCACCATGTCGGCAAAGCTGAAAGAGATGTGCTGCGAGTGGGACGGACTCAGCGGCTGGCTGGAAACCGAAAGCGAGCAGCTGGCTGAGAGTATAGACAGGCATCTTGAGGCGCTCGAAGACCAGATCCGCGAGTGGTCAGAAGGTACGGATAACCGGGAGGGATATTGAGTATTATCAGCCGCAGATTCGACAAAAAAGAAACGGGTACCGTGTTCCGGCATGCTGAAAGCGGGAAGATCCTGTACCGCCTTGATGCCCGGCTGGAGCGGGATGACTGGGAGATAGTGCAGGCGATAATCAGCCTTGTTTATAACGCCGGCGTGGCCGCCGGAAGCAAACAGCGAGCCGCTGAAATTCGTGAGGCGCTGGGGATTTCAGGGGCTGAATGACGCGGAAAAACGATGAGGATTTATACAGTTTTCAGACTGTTATTCCTGGGCAGATGATCGACAACGGGATATAATGGCGATGGCGCTTGAGGCTTTTTGCCTCATGACGTGAAGGTGGTTTGTTACCGTGTTGTGTGGCAGAAAGCAGAAAGCCCCGAGTAATTTTTCAATTAACCCGAGGCTTAATCTGTATGCCTAGACAACATCAGATTAGCCGCTTACCTGCCGAAAGGCAAGGAGAAGTCAGCTATGAAACTGCCACGAAGTACCCTGCTCTTGTGTGTGTTGATAGTGTGTCTCACACTGCTGATATTCACTTACCTGACACGGAAATCGCTCTGCGAAATCCGTTACAGGGACACGAACAGGGAGGTGGCGGCTTTTATGGCCTACGAATCCGGTAAGTAAGCTACCTGAAGGCGGGGGAAACCCCGCCTTTTCAGGAGCTGAGTTGGTCTGACATGCCTGAAGCGCCTTTATGAAGGGGTTGCCGGTTTACCGGTAGCCCCTTTTTCCATCCCGAAGGGTGCAGTCGCATGCATGAACAACCCGGAAGGTCTGTTCCCCTGCGGGGAACGGGGGAAGGGGGACGCGCCTTCGGCGCTGCCCCTCTGCTCCCTCCGCCTTGTCCACACTCCAGCCTTTCCCGCCTGATTTTGCTGAAGTCAGCGCGCCATGAGTTACCTGCCTGTGCCTGGCATCAGCCTGGTTTTCCCTGTGTTCTTCATTCCGGGCATCATATACGGCGTCCTGCTGGTTAACTTTCTCAGCTGCAGCTCCGTGGCTATAACCCGAAAACAGGGCAGGGCGATGGCCCCCTTCGGCTCCCGGCCAGCGCTGCTGTCCGGTCGTCGAGCCCCACTCCGCCAGGGCGGCTGCTGCGCACCCGCCAGGCTCCGCCGAACCCCTCCGGGTTTCGGGCCATACGGCTAGGGTCTGATGGCGAAGGTCAGGGGCTGCGGCTTCTCCGGCCGTGCCGTCCGGAACGCCTTCACCGCGCCGGCTGATGCCGTCGCTTTAATGGCGCCACGCCGTTCCGACGTGTCGGGTGTGTGCATCCTGTTCCCCCGGTGAAGCCATCCCCCGTGTGTCCTCACGCGGAGGGCTGCTTGTAGCACCGTCGGGTCGTCATCCAAGGGGTGAAATGCACTCCGCCAAAACTTTTTGCGTGCCGCAAAAACTTTAGTCTCCGCCCCTTTCCTTCCTCCCTTCGCCGTTGCTCCTTTGCCCTTTGCCGCGAGAGAACTCACCAGGGAGATGGACAACCATCACCACAGGAGAAAACCAGGATGCACACACGAAACGTCAACGTCAAAACCGCCGCTCAAGAATCTTCCAGGAAGATAGGGGGAAAAACCGTGTCGTACACGATCCTCGTCGCTGAGATGAAAAAAAACTCTGAGGAGGAATCGGACGTTCTGGAGTTCAGCAGCCTTGCAGAGCTGAAGAAACTGCGCAGACGCTGCCCCGAAACAATGCGCTGCACCTATTTCTACGCCCTCAGCAGCGGTGTCGATAAACAGTTCCGCCATATCCATGTGGCTGAAGCTGACCATTTCAAACAGTTTGTGCGCCTGATCGAGCGCGCTGGTATCGACATTTAAATCCCGTTCACCCCGTGCGGCAGCCGCCGCACGGAACCTCATCAGACAGGAGCATAAAGATGAACGTTAACCCCCCGGCCGCTGCACCAATGGCCTTTTTCGTTCCGTCACATAACGCCGTTTATGACCGGGCAACCCAGCTGGAAGGGCAGTGGGTGACTCAGCGTGAAGCAATAACGCTGGAATCCCTGCGCCGTCTCTATCCGGATGCGGAGCTGATCCCCGCGACTCAGGTACAGGAAAAGCAGAATGACGGCTATCGCCGTCCCTGGGCGGAAATCACCGAGGCCCGGTATATCGACCAGCTGGAAACACTGCCGCCAGTGGACTGGTGCAGGGGGTTTGGCGGGGAGTCGTTCAAATCAATGGAGTTTACGGGCGGGGATGTGACCGCAATTTTTGTCCGGTACGGCGCGCGTTTCTTTGAGTGCCATGACCTGCACACCCGCCATCACCGTGAGCTGATTGGCGACGTGATCGCCCGTTTCTGTCTCGATGCGCCGCTGAATTCCGCGCATTAAAAAAGCAGGGTTGCCCCTGCTTTCTCAACGCCGTATCTGGCCTACCAAAACGAGATACGGCAATCACAACCAAAGTAAGGAGATTGATCGTGAAATTTGACCCGCAAACTGTCGCACAGGCGAAGGCATTTGTAAATGCCCTCCGCGCCGGAAAACGCGCACGCGTACCCGCGCTGCGCTTCTCACAGTGGCAGCCGTTCCTGTCCGTGGTAAATGCCGAAACGGGCTACGCCGCCGATGCTGACTGCGGTCTGGCTGTCAGCGTCTACCCGGCGCTTGGACTGGCTTAACAGGAGACGGCCGCCCGCGGGCGGCCGGTAAGGAGAAACCATGTCACAACTGAGTTTTGAATCCCTGTTCCTGTCTGACCAGGCAGAGGCGCTGCCGCGGGCTTCTGCTCCTGCCCGAATGTTGTCGCCAGCTGAGGCGCGTAGAGAGTTCGCCAGTGTCTTCCGTCAGACTGCGAAACATATGCGCCGTTCCGAAGTGTTCCGCGACTTTATCCAGCTTGCTGCCAGCCAGCTGGATGTGGCTCGGCTGCGCACGCCAGAGGGTATGGAAAGTAACTATCTGATCTGCAAACGTTATGAACCGTCCGATTTAGACGCCATGAACCAGCTGTTCTGCCTGTTGGTGGAGGGACTGGCGGGTGAAACTCATGATTTCCTCGGCGCGCTGTATATGGAGCAGGAGCTGGGCGCGGATGAAATGGGGCAGTATTTCTCTCCGTCCTCCATCTCCCGCCTGATGGCCGGACTACTCATGCCCGGCGCTCAGGAGACGATAAAGCGTGAGGGTTGGATGACACTCGATGAGCCTGCCTGTGGTAGCGCCGGTATGGTCATTGCCTTTGCATACTGGATGACTGATGCGGGATATAACCCGTCAGAACAGCTGTATGCCACCTGCACAGATATCGATCCGATGGTGGCTGATATGGCCTTTATCCAGCTGTCACTGCTGGGTATCCCTGCGAAAGTCGTGACCGGTAACACGCTGACCCTGAAAGCAAATCGCGTGCGTTATACCCCCGTTTATTACTTCAATGACTGGAAGGGACGTCTGGAGTTCCGCAGCCGTTTCGAAGCTATGAAAAACTTTCTGGCCACCGTGGCCGCCTGACTGACAGAGCGGCAGGGCAGACCTGCCGCAGGGAGAGAGAGAAATGATGAGCAACACACTGAACGCTGTTCCGGCCACCGTGCTGGAGACGATGGCAGAACGCCTGCAAGGCCAGGCTGAACCGATAAAAATCCGCAGCAACGATGATCACGCCGCGCTGGCTGCAGATGTGCTCTGGAAATTTGCCCGTAAAACCGGGCTGAACAGGGAAAGCGAAAGCGTGCAAACTGTCATCACGGATTTTCTGGCCAATCTGCTGCACCTGTGCGAACAGTGCGAGCCGGACGGGGCTGGCATCGAGGGATTTAATGCCCTGCTGAAAATGGCCATGATGCACTATGAACAGGAAAACGGAGGTGACAGCGAAGAACCGATCTGAGCGGAAATCCTGGCCCCGGTGCATATCATCGGGGCAACCGCAAAAAACGCTAACCCTTCGGGGAAACGGGGAGGGCGAAAGCGCCTCCGGCGCTCCTGCCTTTCCCCGTTGCAGTGATGCTCTCCTCATCGACGGTCATAACCGGCGTCCTGCTGGTTAACTTTCTCAGCTGCAGCTCAGTTATGGCCATAACCGAAAAACAGGGCAGGGCGATGGCCCCCTTCGGCTCCCGGCCAGCGCTGCTGTCCGGTCGTCGAGCCCCACTCCGCCAGGGCGGCTGCTGCGCACCCGCCAGGCTCCGCCGAACCCCTCCGGGTTTCGGGCCATACGGCTAGGGTCTGATGGCGAAGGTCAGGGGCTGCGGCTTCTCCGGCCGTGCCGTCCGGAACGCCTTCACCGCGCCGGCTGATGCCGTCGCTTTAATGGCGCCACGCCGTTCCGACGTGTCGGGTGTGTGCATCCTGTTCCCCCGGTGAAGCCATCCCCCGTGTGTCCTCACACGGAGGGCTGCTTGTAGCACCGTCGGGTCGTCATCCAAGGGGTGAAATGCACTCCGCCAAAACTTTTTGCGTGCCGCAAAAACTTTAGTCTCCGCCCCTTTCCTTCCTCCCTTCGCCGTTGCTCCTTTGCCCTTTGCCGCGAGAGAACTCACCAGGGAGATGGACAACCATCACCACAGGAGAAAACCAGGATGCACACACGAAACGTCAACGTCAAAACCGCCGCTCAAGAATCTACCGGAAGATGTGATTCAAACCTCACAACGTCCCAGTTCACGGATCTGTTTTGCTGGGTCCTGGCAGCAACGGAAGGGGAGCCACAACCGGCAATTTTTACGCCGCCAGAGAATGCCACTGAGTTGACGTTAATAAATGACGAATGCCCGGATTATATCTCTGTCTGGGTTGTAGATGGTCGCCCGGTGGCAGCTGCAATGCCGCTGGATAATTTTCACCGCGTTATTTCTTCATCTCTAACTAAATAATCAGGAGTAAATAAAAATGGTCAGTTTCGCAAGCCGTTATCGTATGCCTACCTCGATCCGTAAAGACCGTCCGCTGACGAATGATGAATTACAGCGCATCGTTCCCAGCGCTTTCTCATCGGATAAACACGATTCACGCTCTGAACGTTATACGTATATACCGACCATTAACATTCTTGATCGCTTACGTGATGAAGGTTTTCAGCCATATTATGCAACTCAGTCACGTACACGTGACCAGGATAAACGCGACTTTACAAAGCATATGCTTCGCCTGCGCCGTCATGACCAGATTAACGGAAAAGAAGTACCGGAAATTATTCTGCTGAATAGCCATGATGGTTCAAGCAGCTATAAAATGATCCCCGGTATGTTCCGTCAGGTTTGCAGTAATGGTCTGGTTGCATGGAAGGATTTTGGTGAAATCCGCGTACCCCACAAAGGGGATATTGTCGGGCAGGTAATTGAAGGCGCTTACACGGTGCTGAAAACATTTGACGCGGTTGATGAAAATATTGACCTCATGAAAAGCATTCAGCTCACTTTGCCTGAGCAGCGCCTTTTTGGTGCGACCGCCCTGGAACTTAAATACGATGGAAAACCAGCGCCGATTACACCGGAGCAAATTATTAACCCTCGCCGTGTGCTCGACAGAGGCCAGGATTTATGGACCACGTTTAACGTGGTGCAGGAAAATGTGATCCGTGGGGGAATTCGTGGCAGAACGGAAAAAGGGAAGATGACCAGAACGCGGGAAGTCACCGGAATAGATGGTGACATCAAATTAAATCAGGTGCTCTGGAAAATGGCTGAGGAGTTTGCAAAGCTGAAGGCCTGAAAATGAAGCCGCTCAACAGAGCGGCTTTTTACTGCCCGCTGTTAAGCGATGCTGTTTCTGTAGTTTATATCTCATGCTCCTTTCCCGCAGCTGGCGCGAGACGTTCAGAAAGTAATTTTTTTCTGGCCAGTAATACGCGATATATATTTTTGATATCCTGTGCATAGGCCTTGCGCTGCGCAATGAGCTTTTTGCTCGGTCCAGTATTATACATCCCCACGCTGTCCCAGTTTTTTCCGTATGACCGAAAGTTGTGCGCCAGTACCCATGCTCCCGTATAAACGCAGATACATGGATCATTTAACAGGCGCTCACGGGTAATATTGAAGTTTTTAAGTTTACCGTAATGGGAACTGTTCACCTGCATACCGCAGACATCTTCCGTTCCATTCCTGTTTGATCCATTTATCGCATCCGGTACCAGATGGCTCTCTTTAATCGAAATTGACATAAGCAGCAGCGGATCAATTTGGTAATCTTTCCCGGCCTGATCAAAGCACATCTGCGGAGCTGCGCCAGCAGATAGTGAAAGAGTCAGCAAAGCAGCAGGCAGTAACGATATTTTCATAGCTTGGCCTTTTAGCGAAATAAACGGGCTCTGGAGAGGCGCTTTAAAAAATACCCCGGCGGATCGTCGTAATCAAGTAAATTCACTACAAACGCGCGTGAGCGCTCTCCTGATGGGATTTAACACCTGTCCGAAATAAACATGTCAGAGCAGTAGGCGGTATTAACATGCCGCTCTTTACTAACCCTTTAAAACATCACACCCCACGCAAGACTTCGTCTTGCAGATTTTTCCTTTTATTTCAGTGGGATGTTTGTAAGAAATTTGCGCGATTATGAAATGTGACCGCTTAATGTCGTACATACCGACACTACACTATCGTATAATCCTGATACCTGTTAGTGTCGGTATGTCACACATGTATCATACAATTGTAGATATGCTTTATTTACATTGAATTATATATCGCACAGTGTCACACTGTCGCACATCATAGTGCTGGATTGTACTACTGTATAGAACAGGAATTCACAGCAGTATCAACCCATTACAGCCTTGCACAGCAATCTGATAATCCACCAACAAGCCATACGTAGTGTCGGTTCCGACACTAACTTAAAACAGGTAAGAAATATGGGAAGAGTCGGCATCTACCTTAAAGATAAAATTGAACGTGAAGTTCGCGATATAGTTCAACAAGACCTGCAAAACGGTGCGAATGCTGGAGAAGCAAACATATCAGCCACCTGCAACGAATTAATCAGGCTTGGACTGCTTGTCTATAAACGCGATGGCGAGGATGGCAACCAGTTTGATATCGAAGGATATCGCAGAGACCTCATAAGAAAAGCAGCCGGCTCCCGCGAGGGCACATTCCTAATCGCCACTTTACTTTCTGAGATGTATTTAAAAATGACAGGAAAAGACGGCGAGGGTAGCCTCGAAGATACGCTTAATATGATTATAACCGGCATTAACACAGCTGAGGATGAGGCAGAAGCCAGACACTTCATCAACGAAAAAGAATAAATCTGTGAGCCGGACATCCCGGCTCACATCGATCACAGGGACGGCTTTTCATCCCAGGGAAGGTCACTTTTCTCCACCTCCTTTATTTTTTCTTTCAGGAACACCTCGAACTCCATGCAAAGAACTTTAAGCGCCTGCGCATCCTCGTTCTGGTCAAGTAACCTTTCCGTAAAATAACCCAGCGTATTCATCAGACGGGTGAGCATTTCGTCATTCAGACTACGGTTATGCACTTTCGCCATTGCCCTGATTTCATCCGCAAGGTTTTCAGGAATTCGCATGCTATATCCGGTTGTTTTCCCCGGAAGTAAAACTCTTTCACCCTCACGCCACATCCACAATTGCTCCTGCTTGAGTGGGGTTTTAACTTCATCCACAACTTGAGCGGATTCACTATCAAGTAATTTCCCAAGCCACTCCTCGAATCTTACCGCCAGCGCTATGAGCCGCTCACCCTCCGCAGTTTTAATGACTGGCTTACCCGGCTGATAATTTAGCGACAATAAAAGCCTGGCAATAATTTCCTCATTCACACTCCTGTTGCCAGCTCTGGCACATATTCTCAGCTCCATAAGCAAATTATCCGGAGCACGCAATCGCCACTCCACCGCTTCACCTGGCTGGAACTTACGCGGACGGCCGCGACCATCCCACATTTTCTCTTTAACTTTCATAGCTATAGATCCCGGAGGCCATTTCCGAACTTTCTGGTCAACAAAGCCTACTCACTTACATATTCGGATAAATCTGAATGATTCCAAAAAGTGTGACATGCGTCACAGTTTTTTTTTTTTAGGGTCATGGGACAATTGCGCCCGCGTAAACAAGCACTTACGCGATTCACTTTTGTTTACTTCGGAGAAAACAAACATGTTAACCAAAGGCAGTGCCCTTAACGTCGGTAAGGGATGGGCGGTAGCGTCTTTATTCCGCAAGACTCGCGAAAATCGCCAGGCTAAATTTTACTTAAAGTCAGCAGGCGCTTTTTTAATTGCACTTATGGTCACTCACCCGGCATTCGCATCTGGTACTGACCTTCTTTCCTCACAAAACACCACGGTTAATTCAACCTTCGGTTCTGGTTCTTCACTGGTTAAATGGTTCTACATCGCCGAAATCATCATGGGCCTGTTTATTTACATTAAGGCCCGCAATCCACTGGTGTTCGTCGGTATCGTTCTGGCAATCATCTTTACCCGTGTCGCCTACGGCATCGCGAGCTAAATGATGAACGGGGAAGGAGATAAATATAACTTCCCGGAAACAATGAACCAGCAGGGCCGCTATTTAGGCTTACCGATTGACGAACTGATTGTTACCGCACCCCTTTTAGTTTTGGGGGTGCTTAACAACTTGTCACTTGAACTTGGTGTAATCGCGGGAATCCTCTGGTTTATCGTCAGATATCTGAAAAAAGGGCAGGGGTCATACTGGTTGCTTAATTTCTGTTACTGGCACCTGCCATCACTTTTATTCAAAGTAACCTTTCGCCAGATACCTGATTCAAGTTTCCGGCACTGGAGGGCATAGTTTTTCATGAAACTGAATATTAAAGGAGAGCGCGATAAACAACTCCGCTATGCGTTTATTGGTCTTTCAGCTTTAACTTTACTCATGGGCGCAGGGAATGTACTGACAGGGTCACTGGCATGGTATTTCGCCACAACCCAGAAAACCATCACCACGCCGTTAACGTTTAACCGCCCATTTGCATCAGATTCTAAAAGTGTCGATGCGACCGGTCTGACACAGTTCGCCGCTTCCTTTATTTACTGGCGACTCAACGTTACCCCGGAAAACATCGAACATAACCAGAAAATGATTCTTGGATTTGTCCCATCCGCCGAACGGGACGTACTCAAGAAAGCCCTGGACATAGAAACTGAGCGTATCCAGAAAGCGGGCATCACCACCCAGTTCGACACGAAAGAAATTCGCGTCATGGATGATGGCTCCGTGCAGTACAGCGGGGTACTGAAATCCTCCACCACAAACGGCGCAATCATCACGCCACTGAAAGACCAGGAAAAAACCTACCGACTAAAACTGAGCTATGACAACGGTGTGATTAACCTCCACAGCTTTGAAGAACTCAAGCCGGTATCTTCCACTAACTGACAGGACTGCCCATGAAATTTCGCATTTCACCGGCAGCTGCTGCTGTGTTTCTGGCAGCGGGATTATTTACCAGCGGCCTCCGGGCCGCTTCCGCACCCGCAGCCATTCCGTTTGAGAACGACGCCGCCTTTAACGTCACCCTCAGCAACACCAACCCGAGCAAGGTTGTTGTAGACGGAGAACTCATTACCAGCATCAGCGGACCAACCGGTGCGTATGACCAGAGCCAGACCGAGGACGGAGCGCTTATCCTGTCTCCGCTTGTCGGTCAGAACTTCACCCTGTTTATCCAGACTGACCACGGTTCATCGCTGAGCCTGAACGTCAGGCCGCAGCCGGGTAACGGCAAAACACTGCGCTTCACCCCGATGTCACCACCACTTCGCAAGAACGACGATGCGAAGGCATGGGAAGAAGGGCAGACCTATGAAAAAACGCTGGTTGCGCTATCCCGCGCTGTAGTCAATGGTCAGGTGCCGGACGACTACCGGGAATACCCGGTCAGCCGCATGCCGGCTTACACACCCGCCAGTGATGTACGCCTGACGCCTGAACGCCAGTTTGTGGGCAACCACCTGCGGGTTGTTCGCTTCCGGATGAGCAACCCGGGCAGCATCACCCGCAGCCTCCGCGAGCGCGATTTCTGGCGCAAGGGCGTCCGGGCCGTAATGCTGTCGCAGAATCAGCTCTACGCTGGCGGCGAAGGCTATGCCTGGATTGTGTTTTCAGATGACGGAGACGCCCGCCCATGACCATAAGCCTGAATGAAAACCTGAAAACCCGCCGCAAGCAGCTGGCTATCCTGGCCGCCGTCATCATTGGCGGCGCAGCTGCAGCAGGCGGCGTAATGTGGTACGGGCAATACCAGCAAAAACAAAAGCAACCCGCACCAGTTGCAACACCAAACCTGACCGGCGTTGTGACCGCGACGTTTAACGAACAGGTCAACGATGCCGCACTGACACAGCAGCAGGCAAAGACCTCCGCTCTTGAGCAAAACCTTGCCACGCTTGCTCAGCAGTTCGCGCAGAACAAGCTCACCACCGAACAAAAGCTGGCCGAAAAGGACGCTGAAATTCAGCGCCTGAACGACCAGCTTACGAAAGCCCCCGGCAGCAACCAGACCACTGGCCAGCAGACACCACCTGCTGGCCAGAACGGAACACCACTCCCCGGTCCCGTTGCTGCCGGCCAGGCCCGACCACCCGAATACAATGTGACCCCCGCAGGTGCACCGGCCGCCACTGGTGTGAATATGGGACAGGGCGCAGCGTTCTACCCGGGCGGCTCTGGCCAGAGGATGACAGGTGGCCTGTCGACAACAAAGTTCAGCTACGACAGCCTGAAGAAAAAGCCAACTAAATTGCCCTGGATTCCTTCCGGCTCATTCTCAGATGCTGTCCTGATTGAGGGGGCCGACGCGAACGCCAGCGTCACCGGTCAGCAGAATACCAGCCCTGTTACCATCCGCCTGCAGGGCAACATTCAGATGCCCAACAACAAGGAGTTCAACGCTGACGGCTGCTTTATTGTGGGGGAGATGTGGGGTGATATCTCCAGCGAACGCGGAAACGTCCGCACCCAGTCCATCAGCTGCATCCTGAAAAACGGCAAGCACGTGGACATGGAGTTCCAGGGGCATGTCAGCTTCCAGGGGAAAGGCGGCATTCGCGGCAAGCCCGTTATGCGAAACGGCATGATTGTCGGCTACGCCGGTGCAGCAGGCCTCCTGTCAGGCTTTGGGGAAGGTATCAAATCTGCCGCCACACCATCCGTCGGCCTCGGCGCCACCGCGGATGTCGGTGCCGCTGATGTGTTTAAGCAGGGCTTTGGCGGCGGGGCTAATAAGGCCGCTGAAACGCTGAGCCAGTACTGGATTAAGCGCGCCGAGCAGTACCACGCGGTGATTGATATCGGTGCCGGCAACCAGGTCACAGTCGTGTTCCAGAAGGGTTTCCGCCTTGAAACCATCGAGGACGCCGAGGACGCGAAAGCGAAAGAGGAACTGCAGAAAGCCGGCAACGCCGCGCAGAATGCCGTAACTCCGCAACCGGCGAGCCAAACCACCGCATCTAGTACCACCTCAGTCGGCAATATCAACCCGGATGACGTTCTCCGTCAGGCCAGTCAGCTGCGCCTCGGTGACACCATCAACTAAGGGAGCTGCATATGTCGTTTAAAACTGAGCTGGATGCTATCGAAGAAGACCTGAAGAAATGGCGTGCCGGGAAAAGGCTACATAAGTACCGGATATTTTGGTGCGCAGCAGCCATCCCGGGCAGCATGTTTCTCTACAGTGTTTTTTATCAACAGCCTGGATTTATCTTTATGGGCATGGTCCTCGGTTTCCTCTTGTTCGTGGCAGCGTCAGGCAAAATGGACGCTCCCGATAGCTGGGAAGGCCGAATCAATCAGGCATTACAGTCGGTTAGCCCGCGAGATAAAGACGCGTTCGAAAAACTGTGCCGCACAGTGAAAGAGAAGAGGGCAATAGAGCCTGATGACATTGCTGCATGGCTCAAAGACGAAAAAGAAGCGCGTGCGCTTTTCGAGCGTCAACGAGATGAGCAGCAACGCTACAGCTTCACTGAATGGCTGGATAAACGGGAGTCTGGCCAGAAGGCCGAATGTAATGGAGAGGGCAAATGAAAACGCAAGCGCAGGGGGGCGGGCCAGACTGCAAAGCAAAGGATGTGAACCGTCGAATAAGGATAACAGTTAACTGGCTCTATTCGTTTTGTTGGGTCCTCTGTTGGGTGGCGGTGATTGCAATCATTATCAAAGGAGTACGGGAGGAATACGCATTTCGCATCTTTGGTGCAATCTTCATGGCCATCGTCCTGACTCGTATACGCCCCCCCATCTGGCCAGATAACTAAGGAAGCCGAAATGCGTGACGACGAGCGTAATAACAGCCTGCTCAGGAGCATGCGGATACACATTGCTGAATGGGAGGCAGGACGCGCCACTCCGGAAGGAAGCCGGTTCATGTTTATCTGGCTTGTCATGTACCTTGGGACCGCGTGGCCGGTTCTCGCGTACTGCCAACTACTATGGGCGCTGGGTTTCCTGGTTATCTGGTTCTTTTCGAGTCAATGGATATGCAGGCGAATTGTCCCTCACTACAACGAAAGCTGGGCGGAGGTATTCGACAGGAAGCTTTCTGCTTATGAACCCCTGAACCTTTCTGCCTGGGAACACCTGAAGCACCAGGCTGAAACAGAGGGGCTGACGGCCAGCAACGTCAGAAACTGGTATCAGTTGGAAGCAATGAGCGTCTGGCCAGAAAAGAAACCAGACCTGAAGTTTCTCCATAAAACTACTGACCGTCGCGGGAAAACGGGAGAGGAGTGAAACGTAATACGCCAATCCCCGTAATTACCCCGCCTCCTGCATCAAAACTGAAATCAATATCAATGGTGGCTATATGAGATACACAACCGATTCAGAAACAGGTCTTAACCCCCGCGGTCTTTTCCTCATTATGGGGGGAGCTATCGTCATCGCCAGCCTGCTTATTGCCTGGCTCTCATTTTACAGTATTAACGAAGGCGAAAGGGGAGTGCTGCTGCGAAACGGGCGTATTGTTAAAGTCGCTCAGCCCGGCCTGGGACTGAAATGGCCGATCATCGAAAGCGTGGAGAAAATAACCGTAAGGAATGAGGCCATGCTTTATGAAGGTATGAGCGCCTACAGCTTCGATCAGCAACCCGCAAAAATGACCGTATCCGTGAACTTCCATGTTCTGCCGACTGAAGTGGAACGCGTCTACAGTGGCTATCAGACGGTTGATAACATGAAAACGCGGCTGATTGCCCGGCAGATACCTACACAGCTGGAAAACGTTTTTGGACGATATACCGCAATAAGCGCGGTTCAGGACAGAGCGAAGCTGGTACAGGATATGCAGGCCGCGCTGCGGAAAAGTGTTGATGGACCGGTGGTGATTGATACCGTTCAGATTGAAAACATCGACTTCTCGCCGGCATATGAGAAATCCATTGAGGACAGAATGAAAGCTGAGGTGGCCATTGCCACACGGACGCAGAACCTCCAGACAGAGAAAATTCAGGCTCAGATAGCGGTCACTCAGGCTCAGGCCCAGGCAGACAGTAAACTGGCGGCAGCAAAGGCAGACGCTGAATCAATACGCCTTCGCGGAGCCGCAGAAGCTGAATCCATCCGCCAGCGCGGTGATGCACTTCGGGATAATCCCGGTCTGGTCAGTCTGACGACGGCTGAACGCTGGGATGGAAAGCTTCCGGCATCAATGATCCCCGGAGGTACCGTACCTTTCCTTTCGGTGAAGTAACCTCTGACATGCTGTGCAGCTAGTTTTCACTGTGCTTCAGTGCAACTGCAAATAATCGAAACTGAGTATTACCCCTCCCTGAATACCCCTTAAATTAAAACCGGAGTTACCCCATGAAAAATCTACTGGGTGCTGCACTGCTGTGCAGCGCACTGACCGGCTGCGCCGGTCTCAATTCTGATTTCGACTGCAACAAGACCGCGACCGACCAGTGCCTGACTACCGGTGAGGCCAACAAGCTGGCCGCTCAGGGTAAAAGTCTGGATGACCTGACGGCAGAGAAAACCGCAAAAAAGCCTGCGGGTGAAACCCTGCCGGCACTGCGCAATTCAGCACCGGTCGTGAATCCCTTCCGTCCTGTCTCCGCCGCAGCAACCGGAACCACTGCCGCTAAGCCTGCTGCACCGAGCCCTCTGACCACTGCGCCGGCGAAATCGTCTGGCTCGCTGGTCACGCCGCTGACCACGCCAAGTCATGCGACCCCTGTGCCGGTTAACACTGCAGGCCGCGTTCCGGTTCAGCGTATTCCTGACGCCACGCAGCGCCTGTGGATTGCCCCCTGGGTGGACACAGACGACAACTTTCATCAGCCGGCTGTGGTCGAGTTCGTGAAAAACAAATCCCACTGGGATGAGAGCTACCGCGTTATCGGGGAGGGCGGGGAATGAGCAGCCACTACGTTACCGGCAAGAACGGCATCGATCATCTGGCGAAATCTTTAATCCATTCACGGAAAGGAACGACGCAAATCACCGCCACACAGTCAGTCGATACCGACGATGAAACGCTGGCCGTTCTGAGCGTCAGCTGTGACTGGCAGATTAAAACCGCCGGTGATGCACCGCTAACCGGGCAAATGAACGAAGAGAAGCTGCGTCGCCTGGAGTTAATCCGGGCCGCTGCGGAGGGCCGAAAATGAGTTTTGTCGACAGCCTGATGGATATGCTGAAAAACGGGAAAGAGGAAGACGGTGCAGCAACGGCCCGCAACAACCTTTCCCAGACCTGGGACTATCCGTCCCTGGTCGCTGCGCTGCCGTACCGGTATTACGACGACAGGAATGAAATTTTCGTCAACGCCGGCTCTGCGGGCTTCATTATGGAGGCCGCCCCGCTTCCTGGCGCGAACGAGCAGGTGATGGCCGCGCTCGATGACATGCTGCGTAAGAAGCTTCCCCGCCAGACTCCTGTGACCGTCATTATGCTTGCCAGCAAGTGTGTCGGGGAACGTATCGATCGCGGCGTGAGTAACGACATGTGGAAAGGGGAGATGGCCGAACACCTCAATAAAATTACCCGCGCGTTCTGGCAGCGTTCCGCGCTGCACGGCCTGGCCAACGAACGGGAATACCCGCTCTACCTGCGTAACTACCGTATCTTTATTGTCTATGGTCAGCCCATTAAACGCGCTTCCCAGGTGCAGCGGGTGATGGATGACCTGATTCAGATACGTAACACCATCCGCGTCTCACTGGGAGCCGCGCGCATCGACAGCATGAACACCGATGTGCACGCATTCCTGTCTGCGGTACGCGAGCAGATGAACTACCGTCAGGAACAGGTGCTGACGTCCTCCGGGGACTACAACGAGGATGAGAAGCTCAACCGCCAGGTGGTTGATCCCGGGATTGACCTGAAGGTGCATCCATCGCATATCCGGATGGAGCTGCCTGAAACCATTGACGCGCGCGGGACACGCCTGCCGGCATCGGCATGTCGTATCATCAACATGCAGCTTGCTAAAAATCCGCGTCGATTCGCGCTCTGGCAGGGGGCTGACAATCTGCAGAACCTGCGTTTTCCCGACCTCGGGATACCCTGTCCCTTTATGCTGACCTGGACGACGGCGCTGGAAGAACAGACCAAAAGTCAGAGCGAGGCTTTCCGTAAAGACCAGGACCTGTCTAAAAAGGCCAACTCAGCCTACGCTGCACTGTTCCCCAACACCAAAAAGGCTGCAGAGGAATGGCGGCGTACCCGGGAGCAGCTTCACAGCAATGAAATCGCGCTCTGCAATACCTACTTCAACCTGACCCTGTTCGCCCCGGATAACAATACCGAGGCACAGAAGTGTGAACTGGCCGCCGTCAACGTGTTCCGTAAGAACGAGCTGGAAATGGTGACGATACAGTACCAGCAGATGCGCAACTGGCTGGCCAGCTTCCCGTTCGTCATGCAGGAAGGGATGTGGGAAGACCTGAAGATGACGGGGGCAACGCTACGCTCCAAGTCATGGAACGCGGTGAGCCTGATGCCGGTCGTCGCCGAACGCCAGCTGTCCAACGTGGGTATGCCACTGCCGACCTACCGCAACCAGGTTGCATTCTACGACATGTTTGGTGAAGAGAACGGCAGTACCAACTTTAACATCGCCGTCACCGGCACGTCCGGGGCCGGTAAATCCTTCCTGACGCAGGGCATTCTTCGTGACGTACTGAATGCCGGGGGATACGCCTGGGTTATCGACATGGGGGACAGCTACAAGAACTACTGTCACCAGGCCGGCGGGGTTTATCTCGATGGCTCCAGGCTGCGCTTTAACCCGTTCGCCAACGTTAAGGACATTAATCATTCTGCGGAAGGGATTGTGCGCCTGCTGACGGTACTCGCCAGTCCGACGCAGCCGCTGGATGGCGTCTGTGAAGCAATCCTTCAGAAAGCGGTAATGGATGCGTGGGAGAAGAAGGCAAACAAAGCCCGTATCGACGACGTTCATAATTACCTGACCAATGAGGACGTGAATCAGGCGTCCGCAGATAAGCCGACCATCATCGCGCGCCTTGCTGAGCTGGCCATGCTGCTCGAGACCTACTGCACCTGGGGACCCGACGGAGAATACTTCAACGCCGACGCACCGACGCTCGATGGTGAAACCCGCTTCGCGGTGCTGGAGCTGCTGAGCCTGGAAGACAAGCCGAAGCTGCTCTCGTCCATCCTGTTCTCGCTCATTCTGGCGATACAGGAAAAAATGTACCACAGCCCACGCGACCTTAAAAAAGTGTGCATCATCGACGAGGCATGGCGCCTGCTGGGTGGCTCCAACCCGCACGCTGCACGGTTTATCGAAACCGGCTACCGCACCGTGCGTCGTCACCGTGGGGCATTTATCACTATCACCCAGGGCATCAAAGACTTCAGCGCCAGTAAGGAAGCGGAAGCCGCCTGGAACAACAGCTCCACCAAAATCACCCTCTTGCAGGATGCGAAGGCATTTAAACAGTACCTTGCCGATAACCCGGATCAGTTCTCGGACATGGAAAAAGAAGTTATCCGTGGCTTCCAGCCAGCCCTGCAGACCGGCTACAGCTCCCTGCTGATAAACGCCGGTGAATACAGCTCCTTCCATCGCCTGTTCGTCGACCCCGTGACGCGTGCCATGTTCAGCTCGCGTGGCGAGGACTTCGCTTTCATGCAGAAAGCGCAGAAAGAAGCGGGAGCGACAGCGGAAGAGGCGGCATATCTGCTGGCGGAGAAAAAATACGGCAGTGAACTTCGCGAACTTGAAGAGTGGGTGAAAGCAGCATGAGTGAACAACAGGACAAGCCGTATGACGGCGACACCGTCCGCGACAGTGTAACGATAGCCAGCAAAACATCCCGCTGGGTTAAAGCCAGCATGCTGGGGCTGGCGGGACTTCTGGTTATGACAGGCGTGGCATATGTGACGGCGAAAGCCGTCACCCCTGAGGTGGTGGTCTTCGACATGAAGGGGACGGTGGACCTCTTTAAGCAGCAGTCTGCGCAGCTGCCGCTCGATGAAGGTAGTGCAAAAGCGATGACAGTGCAGTTCAACGCGGCGCTGACGGACAGTCTCACGGAGTGGCAGGCCTCACATAACGCCATCATTCTGGTGAAACCGGCGGTGATAAGCCCGCAGCGCGATATCACAAATGAAATCCGTGTTGATATCGCACGTCGTACCCAGGGGGGCCAGTGAAAAAACGAACGCAGCTGACGGCCATGATGCTGCTGATGCTCTCCGCCGGCAGCGGGGCGAAAGATCTCGGTACCTGGGGCAACGTCTTCGAGCCTGCAGAGCAGGACATGCTGGCGTTTATCCAGAATCGCCTGAAGGGAATGGAGCAGACGGGCGAGCTGGACCGCCTTCGCAAAGAGGCAACGGAAAGAGTGAAGGAGCATGCGGTACGTCCGACGCCAGTGGAAGGGCTCACGAAAGCGAAGGAATACCGCAGCTTTGCCTGGGACCCGACATTTACCGTGAAGGAGACGATCACAGACATGCAGGGCAACGTGATCGCCCGCAAGGGTGACACGGTCAATCCTCTGGATAAGGTGCCCTTCAGCCAGGTGCTCTTTTTTATCGACGGCGATGATAAGGAGCAGGTGAACTGGGCACGACAGCAGCTCGCCGGCCAGACCAGCGTGAAGGTCATCCTGGTGAACGGCAACATCAAAGAAACCAGTGATGCGCTGAATGAACGTATCTACTTCGACCAGTCTGGCGTACTGACCCGTAAATTCGGTTTTGAACACATCCCTGCGCGGATATCGCGCGACGGCCACGTGATGAAAGTGGAAGAGATTCCGGTATCAGGAGCGAAAAAATGAGTGCAACAACGTTAGGTGACCTGTTTCCCGAAATGCGTCAGGCGGTCACATCCCATCGACGTTACGGCAGAAAACCGCGCAAACCCGTTGAGATAACGCCGCGCATGGGAACAGCAGAACGACTGAAGACGCTGTACCCCGAAATTGACTCCTGGCATCCGGTACTGGTGACCAAAGCCTGGCTCCACTGGTGTGAGCAGAACCAGCAGGACAGCCGGGAACCGTCCAGGCGTGATGAACGTTTCCCTGACTACATCATTCTCCTCTTACTGGAGAACATGCGGGCCGAGGACAGCGCGAAACGTAAAAAGGGCCCGACGCTGTCACTTTCCGAGCGTCTAGACAGGTTGTTTGCAGGCGAAGGGCAGGAGAACGCCGAATGTCACTGATACACAATACCGCTGTGCCGCCAGCGTCTCAGCAAATGGCTGGTCACAATGCTGATACCAGAAGCTGTGACGAAACCGTGAATCAACTCTGTCAGCTATACCCTGAGATCGCTTCATGGCAACCGGCGCTGATCGCCGGTGCCTGGCACCAGTGGTGCGCGAATAACCAGCGTCAGCCTATAGCGCCGGAAGAACGAGATGAGGCGTTTCCCCTGTACCTCGTCAGGCTTATCCGCAACAGAATGGAGGAGATGAACGCATGGCGTTAATCAGCTGCTTCACCGGCCATCAGGGGCTGCAGGGGATGCTCACCTGTTTGCGTGATACTGAGGGCATGACCGGTATTCTGGTCGTCGTTGTGCTACTCGCTGGCTGGATTGTTGTTCAGTACGTGGCATGTGCCCGGCGTGAACGCCGGGCGTGGGAGAGCAGATCGGGAATCCCCGTCCCTCTCGTACAATTTGGCGGTGCCCGACATGCCGATGCGGTTCACGCCTTTGCTAACCGGGAATACTATCAGGTATTGCTCGCAGAGCTGGAAAAAGGCCTGACTGAGGCGGGCTATGCACTCACTCGCGATGAATCACTGCGCGTGACGATCCCAGAGGCCGACTGGCTACAAATTAGCCGCCGGATTATTCGGGTACGCCTGTGTTATACGGCACCGAGAGTCACTGAGGAGGCGATGCAGGACAGCGAAGATGCAGCAGTGAACGATGGTTACGCCGGCTCGTGGCTCAGATTACTCATACGTGGCAGTGAGCGCATTGGCTGGTACATCACCAGACCGGAAAACAGCCAGTGATTAACCGCGCTGCCCTTCAGGATGTTCGGTGCTCACTGCGTTGCGCTCCGCCTCAGCCTGAATGTCATCCCGGTTTCCGATTAACCCCGACCAGGTAACGCCATGAAAAAAGACCCTGTTACTGAAAAGGGCCGGAATGTCACCTCAGTACGTCACGATGAGGGTTCGGCCCGACAGATGGATGAAATCCTCAATGATAATCCACTGTACAAACCCTCGCATGTTCTGCGCGGCGCCATTCTTGCCCTGTACGAAATGAGCCAGGAAGAACGTCTGGCCATCATTATGAAAGCGGCCGGCAAAGCCAAAAACCATTAATCCTTTTATAAGCCCTCCCGCCGTCCGGTGGCTGCGGCACTCCCGGAGATACCCCATGACTCACCCTGAATCTGTCAGGCCGGTGACGGTTACCCGTGACCGCAATGGCTTCTGGACGCACCCTCATTATTTTGCACCTGCCAGTGATGAGGCCACACAGACTGAATTTGGCGACTGGATGCGCCAGCACAATCTGATCTGTGCCACCCGCTGGATGGAAAACGACGCGCCTCCCCAGGTGATTGCCGACTGGGAAAAGGGAAAACAAAACATCAGTGACTGGCTTCCTTCCGCGCCAGAGGGGGAGGGCTGGTTCATTGGCTCCATTCATGACACTGAGGACGGCCCTGTCTGTGTATGGCTGCGGGAGGTGAAATGAAGCGTTTCTCATGGCTTGCCGGTGTGATGCTGGTCCTGCTGTCCTGGATGCCAGCTCAGGCAACGGCCGCAGCCAGCAACGCGGGTGATGGCCGCTGGGTTAACCCGATAAGCGATGTCTGCTGGAAGTGTCTGTTTCCGATGACGCTCGGTAATATTCAGCTGGCCGCCGGTCCACAAAAGGATACCAACAACCCGGCTTCGCCGATCCAGATTTGTCCATATGGTGTGTTTTATCGTATCGGTCTGGCCATCGGGTTCTGGGAGCCAATGGCGATGGTGGACGTAACCCGTGAGCCTGGCGTCATGGTCAACATGGGCGGCTTTAAAATCGATCTCGGACGAACGGGAACGGGAACCGCAGGGCAGAGTGACCGGCCCGCTGCCGGCACGTTCTACCATGTTCACTGGTACAAATACCCGCTGATTTTCTGGCTGAACATCATCACCAGCCTGGGGTGTCTGCAGACCGGCGACATGGATATTGCCTATCTCTCCGAAGTTGATCCTCTCTGGAATGACAGCACCCTCTCGATGCTGATTAACCCCGAGGCAGCGCTGTTCGGCAACCTGATCGCTCAAGGGGCCTGTGCTGCTGACGCAGCTGCATCATCAGCTGGCCTTCCGCTGTCGCCGCTGTTCTGGTGCGCAGGTAGTCAGGGTTCTATCTACCCGCTAACAGGCTTTACCAGCGGTGAGTTTTCTCCGCTCGAGGCCTCTCTGCTGGTCGGAGAACGAATGGCCTTCAAGATGCATCGTGAGGGACTGGTATGGAACTCCGTGGGCGCGGACGTCGCCGTATGTAACCAGTATCCATCCCCGATCATCCCGAAAGAGCGATGGCGATACCAGATGGTAAACATGTACCCCGAACCGGGTAACTGCCATCCCTTCGGGGCCAGCACGCAGCTCTGGGGCACAACGCATAACTCTCCATCCTCCAAAAAGAACTTCGGCTACCTCTTCTGGCGCAAACGTAACTGCGTATTCCTTTAAGGACATGACAATGAAAAACGCTTATCTCCGGGCGCTGACGATCAGCGTCATGATTGCTTTCGCGCCGCTGGCCCTGGCGAGCGCCCAGACCGATATCTCCGTCTCCGACCATAGCTGGATCAAAGGTCAGCAGAATGCGCTGACAGCGATGAAGGAAGACCTGCAGGGGCATCCGGCGGCCGCACCCGTCTTACCGCAGCAGCAACTGGACCTGATTAACCGCCTGCAGGGCGATATCGCAGCCCAGACCAACAAGATGGGGGAAAAAGACACGTTCCCGGCTATTTACTTTGTGAGCCTCGGTATTCCACGTGAAGGTCTGCTGCCCATGCTGAAGGATGCCCGTCGTTACAACATTCCGCCAACACTGCGCGGCCTGGTTAATAACGACATGCGACAGACCGCGGCGGCAATGTTTGAGCTGAGTAAGGAGGACAAGGACGCTGGCGTGCAAATCGATCCAACGTTGTTCACTCAGTACAACATCACCACGGTGCCCGCCCTGGTGGTGACCTGCACTGGCCACTATGACGTAATCAGGGGAAGTCTGCCCCTGCAGCAGGCTCTCGAAAAAGTAGCTGAAAGTGGTGATTGTGCGGCAACGGCACGCCATCTTCTGGAGGCCGGAAAATGAAAAAACTACTTTCAACGGTGCTGATGCTTTTTCCGCTTCTGGCTGGCGCAGCTGATCCTGCCTTTGAGGCGGGAGCGAGCTTTGGCAAAGGCAATGCTTCCGCCGGGACGGGAGCCCTGAAAAATCCGGATACCGTCACGGGGGCAATACCAGGCTATACCGCTAACCCACCGGAGAAAGGGTATTACGGCGGCGTGGATGGCGGTGACGGTGGGCTGGCCAACAAAGGGCAGGCCGCTCTGAAGGGCAATGACGCAGCGCAGTCGGTTATCAACTCCGGAAAAACGAACCCGACGCCCGCCATCGATCCGAACGCACCTTTCATCACTATCGGTAAAAATGCGGAAGCTGGCGCTGACGGTGTGCTAAACGGGACCGCGAACCAGTGTAAGGAGGTGACGGTATCGAAAACCACCTTTGAAAATTATACCTGCGATAAGGATGTGGCCTCAGTGGAAGCCTGTTCAAGAACGGCAACACCTGGCGGACATACTTCCACCACGACAGTGCAGAAAACTTTCACACTGACGGCGGCCAATGGCGATGTTGTTTTTACGAATAACGGTACTTCCTTAAGTTTTAGTTTTAAAGCGCCGGCATCAGGACCGGTGATCAGCGCGCATTTTTACTGGGCGGATCGCGATGTCAATGCCGGGAAAATCTCCTGGTGGGGCGTCAGTCAGACGATTGTCGGAAAAGCCTTTAACTGGGAAATGCCGGGCGCTCCGGGGACACCGTTGTCGCAGGGGGGCTCGTTACCTGCCGGTTCCTATCAAAGCACCGGATGTGTTAGCGGAAAGCAGGATGTCTGTAGAAAACATATCCGGGAGCAAATAGCTGACTTTCAGTCCGGTGCGTCAGGCTTCACGCTGGTCCTCGTCATGAACGCGGTTGAGACCACTTTTATCCCGGAAGTTAACTGGACCTCATCCTGTGGCCTGGATATGTCAAAGGCGCAAAAAACCACGTCAACCTGCACCTCTCCGGGCGGAAATAAAACCATTGTTAACAATGGCCAGAGCTATGACGTTTATAGCGACTGCTGGGAGTACACCGATAACTATGTCGTACCGTCAGACTCCACAGGAACCTGCTCATCGCTAATGACGAATCCCTCCTGTACGGCGGCAGGCACCACCTGCACCGAATCGACCGACGGGCAATGTACCCATATGAGCTACACCTACCAGTGTCAGACCACGCATCAGTCGGGCGGCCTGGTCTGCGGCGGCGACTACATCTGTAAGTCAGGCGAGTGTGACGACACCAATGGTGCCGGAAGCAGCGGTTTTGATACGGCGGTGGCCAAACTGGCAGGTCTTGCCTCGGCAGCAGAAGACGCAAAAGACGCCAGCAGTACCATTGAGGTTAAAGCCTTCACGGGGAAAGCCATGCGCTGTCGTAAGGCTTTTGCAGGTTTCTCTAACTGCTGTAAAGACTCTGGCTGGGGACAAAGCGCCGGGCTGGCCGCATGTGATGATGAAGAAAAAGCTATAGGGAAGGCGAAGGCGAAGAAAATCACCGTCAGCGTCGGCGAGCGCTGTGACCGTCAGGTGCTGGGTGCCTGCATCCAGAAAAGTCAGGTCTACTGCGTCTTTGACGGCAAGCTTGCCCGCATCATTCAGGAGCAGGGGCGTCGCGACCAACTGGGCGTTAAGTTCGGCAGCGGCGACAGTCCGAACTGCCGGGGTATCACTGTCCCGGAGCTGCAGAGTATCGACTTCGACAAAATCAACTTCTCTGACTTCTACGAGGATTTGATGAAGAACCAGAAAATCCCCGATACCAGCACGCAGGTCCAGCAGATTAAGGAGCGCATTGCCGCGCAGGTGAATCAGCAGGGAGGTGGTAAATGAAGCGTGTCCTCTGTGGCCTGCTTATGGCGCTGACGAGCCATACGGTGATGGCCGAGGAGATTGTGACGCCGGCAGAGCCGTTCACCGGCTGGTCCTGGTACAACGAGCCGAAAAAGCCGCCGGAGCAGCCCAGAAAGCCACAACAGCCTGCACCGCAGGCCATTCCGGATCTCAGCAAAATGTCCCCTATGGAACAGGCCCGGGTGCTGAAAGGGTACACACAGGAGGCGCTTAACCGCGCCATCCTCTTCCCCTCACGGGAAAACACGGCGACGTTCCTGCGCTGGCAGAAATTCTGGACCGATCGGGCATCGATGTTCAGCCAGTCCTTTGCGGCGGCGCAGCTGAGCCACCCGGACCTCGACTACAACCTGGAGTATCCACACTACAACAGCATGGCGCCGTTTATGCAGACCCGCGACCAGCAGACGCGGCAGAGTGCGGTGGAGCTCCTGGCGCAGCAGTACGGTCTGTTCTACTTCTACCGGGGCAGTGACCCGATTGATGTGCAGATGGCGGGCGTGGTGGCGGACTTTGCGAAAACTAACGGGATTTCGCTTATACCGGTATCGGTTGATGGCCAGGTGGCAGCCTCCCTGCCGCAGAGCCGTCCGGATACGGGGCAGTCCCGGTCGATGAATATTACGCACTTCCCGGCGCTCTACCTTGTTGACCCCCGGAGCAAGAATTACCGCGCGCTGTCATACGGCTTCATGACGCAGGATGACCTGTCTAAGCGATTCCTGAACGTGGCCACCGGCTTTAAACCCAATTCCTGAGAGATCATTATGACCAAAACACTTTTCACCCTCATCCGTGATGCAGGGCGGGTCGCCATGTATTCCTTAGTCTTTGGCCCGGCACTGGTGCTGTATGTGTTTGTGATGCTGTCTGTATCAGACGGCTCACTTTCCCGGCAATTCCTGACGACCTTTCATGACCTGACTGACGGTGCGCCTGCCGGCAAGGTCATGGGGTGTGTTAATGAAAATGTGATGGCAGGACGCTTCTTGCCACCTGAACCCGGAGAGTCATTAAAGCCTGTGCCTCCTGCCTTAGCGAAAGCACCGCCTGAAGTGTTGTGTCGGCGTGGCCCTGTGGATAGCGATTCGTGGGCGCGTGCGACAGATGCAACGTTGCTCAACACCTGGATTATCTCGGTGATGTTTGGCTTTGGCGTGTGGTTTGTATTCCGAGGCCTGAACCTTGCCGCCCGAAAGAAAAATTCACCAGACTCGCATTCGGTTTTGGCACGGCAAAACAAGGAGACACATGAATGAAACCCGCTATTCTCGCAGGACTGATTTTCTGGGGCACGATGGCGCGCGTACTGAGCGAGCTGATGACCTGGTCGGTTGAGCATACGCAGCAAGGGCTCTTATGGCTGTGCAATGGTATGTGGGCCGGGGCGGCTGGCATGGTGGTGTATGCCGTGTATCGCTGGTTCCGTGACGAAAAAGGGCACACGCATAAGGAAGGCGACCATGAACATTAAAACCGGACTCACGGCTCTGCTGATGTGCCTGCCCTTGCTGGCGAACGCCGGGGCGCGCGAGGAGTTAATGGCGCTTGAAGCGACAAAAATGGCCTCTGCTGACGCTGCTACCGTCACCGCCTCCACCGTTCCGGTTCCCGCGCCAGCCAGCCTGATGGCGCTGCCGGACGGACGTCGGGCTAACATGAAAGATTATGCCGTGGTGCTCTTTATGCAGGCGCACTGCCAGTACAGCGCTAAGTTTGACCCGCTGCTGAAGGGCTGGGCTGATGAGCATGCCATCAGGGTGTACCCGTACACCCTTGACGGCGGCGGGGACGTATCTTACCCGACCCCGATGATCCCGCGTAAGACGGACCCTAACTCTCCCATCGCAGATGAGATTGTCACCTTCTTCGGAAACGGTTTGCCAATTGCGACACCGACGGCCTTTATGGTCAACGTCAACACCCTGAAAGCCTATCCACTCACCCAGGGCGTGATGGACATCCCGGCACTTGAGAGCCGTATGGCCAGCCTTATTCAGGCTGACATGGATAACGTCGATCCAAAAATGTTGCCGCCAATGCCGGCAAGCGCGCAGGTCACCCCTCAGTAATACAAACGGACTACAAAATGACGACAAATACGTATGCGTTATCGCGTACCGAGCGCGTGTGGCTGTTATTCAGCGTGACGCTGCTTGTCTCCGCAGCATTCTACGGGGTGCTGGCCCACCGGGTGGTCAGCGTCATGGATCGCCCTGAACTGACAACCTGTCTGCAGGACTTACCGGTGCTCCTGCTTATTTCGCTGAGCATCGGGTTCTTTTTCACCGTCACCGGGCTGTACGTCTGCCGACAGACCCTTGCCAGGAACCCCCGGGAGGAGATTGCATGAGGCTTACCAGACTGAAGACGTTTATCCGGAACCAGGCTTTCGCGATAGTGAAAGACTGTAGTGCGGATACTGAAGCCCGAAAATGGACGGATTTGTTAACCCTTAAACTGTTTTATGCCTTAATTTTTACCTCCGTAGTCGAAAGGGTATACGTGACGTGCGCCATCACAACGCTCAGTGCGATGTCCGTTGACCACGCCGAACAGTTCACGCTCTCGCTTCTCATCCACTATCCGCAGTACCTATTGTGGGGCGTTATGGCCGCGATTATCGCGCTCATTGCGGTGAATTTACTCGTCTGCAGCTGGCTCAGTCTGGCCAGATATCTTTGCCGTAAAATTAACTGTGCTGACAGCCCGGCAGGCAAGAATACGCAAGCTGTGGAGGTGCCAAATGATTAAGGCGCTTATTACGGCAGGGATCGTGTTCTTCTCAGGCCTGGCTGCTCTGCCTGCTCAGGCGGACGTCAACGGCGATCTGAACGGTTTCTTCAATAATCTGGGCTACAGCGGCAACGTGACTCAGGCGCAGGCCTGGCAGGGGCAGGCGGCAGGGTACTTCTCCGGTGGCTCGGTATACCTCCGGAACCCCGTAAAAAACGTCCAGCTGATCTCGATGCAGCTGCCTTCCCTTAACGCCGGCTGCGGCGGTATCGATGCCTATCTCGGGTCGTTCAGTATGATCAGCGGCGAGGAAATCCAGCGATTCGTGAAGCAAATCATGAGCAACGCCGCCGGCTATGCTTTCGATCTGGCCCTGCAGACGATGGTACCGGAGCTGAAGCAGGCTAAAGATTTCCTGCAGAAACTGGCCAGTGATGTTAACTCCATGAACATGAGTTCATGCCAGGCTGCTCAGGGCATCATCGGCGGGTTGTGGCCAGTGACGCAGGTCTCCCAGCAGAAAATCTGCCAGGACATTGCCGGCGAAACCAACATGTTCTCCGACTGGGCGGCTTCCCGTCAGGGTTGTACCGTCGGAGGACAGGGCGACAAAGTCACGGCTAAAGCCGGTGATGCTGAGAAGGATCAGGTGCTGAAGAACAAAAACCTTATCTGGGACACCCTCAGTAAGAATGGCCTTCTCGGCAACGACCGCGCGCTGAAGGAGCTGGTCATGAGTACCGTCGGCTCCATCATTTTCAACAAGAATGGCGATGTGACAATTCTGACGCCGCTGGTTGATAACCGCGACCTGATTAAAGTCCTGATGCGCGGGGGAACGGCGAAGGTCTACGGATGTGACGAGTCCACACTGTGTCTGGGACCTGTTGTCACCAATCTGACGATTTCCGAGTCCAACGCTCTGGTTACGCTGGTTAAAAACCTGATGCTCTCAATGCAGAACAAGCTGGTCGACGATACTGCGCTGACCGATCAGGAAAAAGGCTTTGTGAACACCACCTCTGTACCGGTGCTGAAGTATCTGACTAACGCCCAGAGTATGGGGATGAGCGCCACGTACCTTCTGCAGGTCTCCGACTTCATTGCCCAGGACCTGATGATTCAGTACCTCCAGGAGCTGGTGAAACAGGCAAGCCTGTCTCTGGCTGGCAAGAACTTCCCTGAAGAAGCTGCCGCAAAACTACGCGACAACATTATTCATGCGCAGGGACTGCTGGCCGACATGAAGCTGCAGTCTGCGGCTGACCAGAACGCGCTGGACGGTATCGACCGCAACATGCAGTACCTGCAGCAGCAGGTGTCCACCATTGTTTCAGGCTCCTATCAAAGCAACTATCACTGGGGTGATCGCTGATGCTTGAGATATACACCATTTATGGCGGGGGAATGTGGAAAACGGCGCTGGACGCCGTAGTCACCCTTGTCGGTCAGAATACTTTCCACACTTTACTGCGTATTGCCAGCACCTTTGGGGTGCTGGCCGTACTGCTTACCTTCATCAAACAACGTAACCCGATGGTTTTCGTCCAGTGGCTGGCGGTCTTCATGATCCTGACATCCATCCTGCTGGTACCGAAACGCTCAGTGCAGGTCATTGACCTCTCTGATCCTGGGGCGGTCTGGGTCACCGATAACGTACCGGTTGGCCTGGCGGCTATCGCGTCTCTTACTACCAGTATCGGGTACAAGATGGCGTCGGTTTACGACATGCTGATGGCCAGACCCGACTCAGTGACCTACAGCAAAACCGGGATGCTTTTTGGCTCGCAGATTGTGGCGGAAACCAGTGACTTTACGACGCAAAATCCGGAGCTGGCACAGATGCTACCGGACTACGTGGAAAACTGCGTGATCGGCGACATTCTTCTGAATGGAAAATACACCATTAATCAGCTGCTCAATTCTACTGACCCGTTGACGCTGATAACCAGTAACCCAAGCCCGCTGCGTGGCATCTTTAAGATGACCTCCACTTCACGCCAGTTCCTGACCTGCCAGCAGGCCGCAACGGAGATCCAGAAGCTTGCCAATACTGACGTTAACCCGGGCAGTGCGACGTTCACCTGGCTGACGAGAAAGGTTTTCGGCAACAAGCTGAATGGCGCGTCGCTTCTGGCCAACTCAATGGGGGACAGTTATGGGTTCTTCTATGCCGGTGGTATGACTGCTGCGCAGATCATGAAGAACAACATCACGAACAGTGCAGTTAGGCAGGGTATTAAAGGGTTTGCGGCTCGCTCATCCGATACGGCTAACCTGCTTAATCTGGCCACCGAGAACGCTGCAACCAAACAGCGCCTCGCCTGGGCTGCAGGTAACGAGCTGGCGACCCGCACGCTGCCGTTCGCACAGTCCCTGCTGATGCTTATCCTTGTGTGCCTGTTCCCGCTGATGATTGCGCTGGCCGCATCCAATCACACGATGTTTGGCCTGAACACCCTGAAAATATACATTTCCGGGTTTATCTACTTCCAGATGTGGCCGGTAATGTTCGCCATTCTTAACTATGCCGCCAACTACTGGCTGCAGAGCCAGTCCGGGGGCACGCCCCTGGTGCTGGCCAATAAGGATGTGGTTGCGCTGCAGCATTCGGACGTGGCGAATTTGGCAGGGTATCTGTCCCTTTCCATTCCGGTGCTGTCGTTCTATCTGACCAAAGGTGCAGCGGCGATGGGCTCTCAGGTGGCAGGGAGTGTACTCAGCTCGGGCGCCTTCACGTCAGCTGGTGTGGCAGCGACCACAGCGGACGGAAACTGGTCGTTTAACAACATGTCGATGGACAATGTCAGCCAGAACAAGATGGATACCAACCTGATGCAGCGTCAGGGTCAGCAAACCTGGCAGGCGGATAATGGCTCCACGCAGACTCAGACGGCCGGTGGCCATACGGTTATCGACGGCTCGGGTGCAATGTCGAATCTGCCGGTGAACATGAAGCTCAGCCAGCTGGCCAGCAGTGGTTTCCAGGAGTCAGCCCGCCAGTCGCAGGTACAGGCGCAGACTGCTCTCGATGGCTACAACCACAGCGTTACCAGTGGCTGGTCGCAGCTCTCTCAGCTTTCTAATCAGACCGGTACCAGCGACAGCCTAATCAAAGGCAGCGAAAACAGCCAGGCCACTAACGCAACGCGCGGTGCCAGTATGATGATGTCTGCTGCAGAGAATTACGCGAAGGCGAATAATATCTCTACGCAGGAGGCTTACAACCAGCTGATGTCAAAATCTGTTGAAGGCAGTGTTAATGCGGGAGCAAGCGGTAAATTCAACACCGGCGATCAGGCATTCGGGAAAATTGGGAAATGGGCTACTGGAGTCAGTGCAGAAGCACATCTTGGTGCAGAAGTTAAAGGGGCGAGCGGAAGTTCGCATGGTACCCAGGAAACTAACTCCAGTAATCAGGATATGCGACACGACCAGAACAGCCAGGCAGTTAATGACTTCCGGCAAGGTATGGATATGGTTAAAAGTAGCCGAATCACCGAGGGTGCAAACCATTCCGAGAATGCAGCAAGCAGCAATGTTCAGCAGTTTGCCGCAACACTCAATGATGCGGAAAGCCAGTACCATCAATACACCACCAGTTCAACGCAGAGTAACGAGTTCAGCCGTATGGCCACCGTTGCTCAGAACCAGAGTGCAAGCCTCGATACGAACTATACCCAGGAGTTTGTGGACTGGGCGGCTAATAAATACGGTGATAAGGCTCAGTCCATGCTGACAAGTGCGCCGTCGGCGCGCGAAGCGGCAATGGAATTCGTTAATGAGCGTCTTAAACCTGAAATTATGGGCGACTATCAGCAGGGGAGAGTGGATCTTAGAAGCGGTAATGAGCATGCGGCATTCAGCGGTGAGCATATTGTTCAGCCAGCCCATGGCAGTCAGCAGGTATCAGGTACATCCGGTAATGTAGGAGTAAGTTACAGTTCTCTGGAGGGCGATGCTCATAGCCAGGGAGGTGTTGGCAATGTCCAGACATCAGGAACGACTCTGGTCACAGGTTATGGAGGCCAGCAGGGTGGGCAGATTACACCTGCAGGTGAAAATATTTCTACCAGAACAACCGAGTATGTTTCGCGAGGGAATGAGCAACCAACAAATCATGAAGGACAATCTGCCGGACAGAGAAGCAGCACGGGTAATATCACCTCGTCGGTAAGTATGGTTAACACCGGAAGACACTCAGCTGCAGATGAAAATGCCGGCCATATTGCAGAATCACATCCGGAGTTCCGTCATTCAGGAGTTGTTAGGGAGCAAGGGACCGTACATGGCCAGGAAAGTGAAGTTACTCATAACCGTTCTGGTATTAATGTCGGCGGCGAAAAAGTACGTGGTGATGCTATAGAGGAGGCATACAAAGAAAATCAGGCTAAGCTGCACGAACATTCCTCGCAGGGTTTTGGTCCACAGAATGAGTTACAACGACGAGTGGCGGAACAAAGATCTGAAAATGAGCATAAAATCAACGAATCTGCTGGAGAAATTGGTAAAAAACAATCCACTGTTCAGGCATCCAGTGATATATTGAAAGGAGAGCTTCATAATTCACAAAGTTCATTCTCGAATGGTTTAAATAAAGAGAAAATCAGTCAGGGGGAATCATCTCCTGCTGAATATGATGATGAAATGAAACGTAGATTAGCTGAGCTAAGAGAAAGGAAGACGGGCTGATTAGGAGGGTATATGGCATTCTCAAATGGTGATGCAAAAAAAGAAATTGCTGAGATTATCTCAGGGATTAGTAGTGATGAACGTCCAGTTTCATCACCGAAGAAGGCTTTCCAGATTGTAGCTATATACCCTGTAATTATGATCCTCACAGCCATTCTGATGTGGTTTGCTTATTATGTCAGTCTGATTCAAGCAGGAGATAATAGCGGGCTAGGCTGGAAGTTCTATCTTGAAGCAGCACAGCTCGTTTTAGGGTATGGAGGATGGATATCTATAGGGGCGACAGCTGTTGTAGCAATATTCTTCATACTCATAAATTATTCTACTGTACTGGTATATCTATCTATACCTGAAGATATCAGGAATCGTTCGACATTAATCACTTCCTTAAGGTCCACAGTTAAGAAAATAGCCTTGTACCTATGGGGTAGCGCCACCTTGTTATCTGTCGTAGGGATGATAACTGATTGGGGAGTGTTACTGGCAGGGAGTATTCCAGCAGTTTTATTCATATCAATATTTGTTACTAATGGATATCTTGGAATACAGAGCACTCGTTACGGTCTGGGGCCATTGATGTCAACGGCCAGTAAGATGATGAGTAGATAGGAATGGTCAATATTCTATCTTAAGTAAAATTTAATCTCTGATGAAAATACAGTCCCGGAACTTCACACGTTGCCCGGATTTTTATACCCTCTCGCTGTAAATTAACATTCAAATCAGCCAATAACGTCTCTGTTAGCTATATCTCGCTAACGGGGACGTTTTTCTATGCACAGGATGAATTTATGAAATTAAAACAATTAGCCGTTGTTGGTCTGATCGCGTCGACTCTCGCTCTGTCTGGTTGTGGTGCCATGTCCACAGCGGTGAAGAAACGTAATCTCGATGTCAAAACCCAGATGAGTGAAACAATCTGGCTGGAACCATCATCAGAGAAGACTGTTTATTTGCAGATCCGTAATACCTCTGACAAGGACATGTCTGGTCTGCAGGCACAAATTACAAATGAACTGGCCGCGAAAGGCTACCGCGTTTCCAGCTCTCCGGACTCGGCCTACTACTGGATTCAGGCAAACGTACTGAAAGCCGAAAAGATGGATCTGCGTGATGCGCAGGGATTCCTCAAGACCGGGTATGAAGGTGCGGCAATGGGTGCGGCACTGGGCGCGGGTATTACGGCGTATAACTCGTCGTCAGCTGGCGCAACGCTGGGTGTAGGGCTGGCCACCGGGCTGATTGGTATGGCTGCAGATGCAATGGTTGAAGACGTGAACTACACGATGGTGACCGATCTGCAGATCTCCGAGCGCAGCAAAGCAGCCGTCACGACCGACAATATTGCCGCCCTTAAGCAGGGCACGTCAGGTATTAAGCTGCAGACCAGCACGGAGCAGGGCAATCGAGCTAAATACCAGACTCGCGTGGTATCCAACGCCAACAAGGTGAACCTCAAATTTGAAGAGGCAAAACCTGTCCTGGAAGCGCAGCTGGCCAAGTCCATCGCTGGCATCATGTAATACCCACGGCTGCGGCGATCGTCGCAGCCGTTCTCCCTCACAGCTGATTTTTAACCGTGCTCATTACGGGCAGGGTGCGTCGGTGCTTTCTGTCAGTTACCAGTAATTACGCTTCCTCGCATGACTGCGCCTGGCGCAGCCCTGCCTGCGGCGAGCGTTGCGTCCTTAACTTCAAAGGAGTTCGTCCATCATGATGCATCAGATAAATGAACGTGCAGATTACTCAGCTGAATTCTGGTCGCTTATCCATCTTGAAAGCGAGCTGATGGTAGTGAAGGCCTGGATTAATGTATTTGGTTCACTTCCTGAGGGGCAGGGAATGACCATCATTGCTTGCTGGGCTGGCTATGAATTCACTCTTTATGGTCTGGAACCCCGGGAGTGGCACTCAGCGGCTTATAGGGATGTGGCCACTTCAGTCCGTTCTGTGGCTGCATACATTAATAAACAGGACTGGGAGGACGGGTGCCAGCAGGCCAGATATGAGCTGAGCCTGATGTAATAAACCGGCGCTTTACCCTCGCGATACCACCTTTTACAGCAACCTTTTCAACGTTTCTTCTCTGATAACACACATCACCGCGCAGGTGATGCGATAACGGCCGGACAACACTCTATGAGCTTCGCAGGAAAAAACCTCACCCAGGGCGGGCAGATGACTGCCTACCGCTGGCGCATGTTCATTCAGGTGAACAACTGGATAGGATTCTGGATCTTCATCCTGTTCGCCGTGCTGACTACCGCCATTTTTCTCTGGCGAATTCCACAGGAAGCCCTTGATAACGGCTCCCTGTGGTGGTTTGCCAGCATCAACAGCAGTTTTATCGATCTGATGCCGGCAACGGGGACGCCAAAAATTTACGACGTCCACTACTGGTATGCGCCAACCGCGACGATGATGGTGCTCAAAATGACCCTGCCGCAGATCTATACCGACCTGTACATGCAGGAGATGGGCAACCAGTGCCTGACTGAGCTGCAGTGGGCGGCCGGCGCCAGCGGGTTGTTCAGTATGGTGGTGTTTATCGCCGTGACATGGTTTATCGCCAGTATCGGTCGAAAGGAAAGTGAAGACGAATACATTTCCGGGATGCAGCTGACTGACAAGCCTGCTGAAGTGAATAAGCTGCTGCGTAAAAACGGTGAGTTCTCTGACCTTCGCGTGGGTGATCTGCATATGGTCAGGATGGCGGAGGTACTCAATTTCCTGATGCATGGCACTATCGGGGTGGGGAAGTCGACGCTAATACGCTGGTTACTCGACTACATCCGCAAACGTGGTGACCGGGCCATCATCTACGACTCCGGCTGTACCTTCACCGAAACCCACTATAACCCGTCTACCGATATCATCCTTAACGCCCACGACGAGCGCTGTGCCAACTGGCAGATGTGGGGTGAGTGTGTCGACGCGGTCGATTACGACAACCTGGCCGCCAGCCTCATTCCGGTTGAAGGGGATTCAGATCCGTTCTGGGTATCCAGTTCGCGAACTATTTATGCCGACCTTGCAATTCGTATGTCGACGGACCCGGAGCGCAGCATTGAGAAGTTCCTCAAAACCCTGCTGTCCCTCAGCATGAAAAATCTGCGTGACTATCTGGCCAACACGCCCTCAGCCAACCTGGTGGAAGAGAAGATCGAGAAAACGGCCATTTCCATTCGCTCAGTGGTAACCAACTACGCCAAAGCCCTTCGCTACCTGCAGGGGCTGGATGACGGAACGAAGCCGCCGTTCACCATTAGAGAGTGGATGACGCAGGAACGCTATGACAGCAGCTGGTTGTTTATTTCAACACAGGCTCGTCACCGCAAGAGTGTACGCCCGCTGATATCGCTGTGGGTATCTCTGGCCACGCTGATGCTGCAGAGCATGGGGGAGAACAGCGACCGCCGCGTATGGTTCATTATCGATGAAGCCCCCAGCCTGCAGCGCATCCCCGAGCTGGCCGAGACGCTTGCCGAGGCGCGTAAGTTTGGTGGATGTTTCGTGCTGGGGATGCAAAACATGGCCCAGCTGGTTCACGTCTACGGCCGCGAGCTGGCCAAAAGTATCTTCGACCTGATGAACACCCGTATGTACGGTCGCTCACCGAGTGCGGAGATGGCCAAAGTGGTGGAAGAGGAGCTGGGCAACCAGCGTAAGCGCAAAATCCGTGAGCAGAACAGCTACGGTCTGGACCAGGTGCGTGATGGTGTGTCCCTCGGTAAGGACGAGGTCAATAACCCCATTGTCGACTACGAGCAGATCATGCGTCTGCCAAACCTCAACTTCTACGTGCGCCTCCCGGGTGAGTATCCGGTTGTTCGTCTGAAGCTGAAATACCGCTCGCTGAAGAAGCGTCAGGCAGGCCTGATCGAGCGCAATATCCGCGATGCACTGAGTCCAGAGCTGGAGAGGGTTATTCAGGAGAACGAGCGCGCAGCTGCAGCTGCAGGTCTGACGTTCCCGACCGGTGATGAAGTGCTGGAGAAGGGGAGCGCGACATCCTCTGCAGATGGCGGTCCAGCTCCGGTTTCTTCTGCAGGGGCATCCGGCTCGCCGGCAACATCGGCCGTCGAAAAACTGGCGCGTGCTCCGGCGGAAGAAAATAAACCTTCGCGCAGCGCTGCACCTGAATGTAAGCCAGTACCAGCCAGGGAGCCCGTCACATCGCGAACAGCGCCTGTGGTTACGCAAGTCGTAACTGAAAATCACAGCACGGTGACAGACCCTGTCACCGAAGACAAAAAAGACAACGTCGTTTCACTTCGACCTTCTTCTCCTTCAGAAAATCGTCAAAAAGAGACTGCGTCCCTTAATCCGGAAATACCTGCAGCACTGCAAAAAATCCGCAGCCGAACCCAGCTGGATGCTCCCTCCGAGCATGAAGCAGCTGGCGCGCTGGGAATGCTGAAACGGCGGCTCAATACCGGAGCCACCTCAGGCGGAGGCGAAGATCAGGCCAGCGAGAATGCGGGCGAATCAATGAACCTGGATATGAAGGTGACGGTACTGCCTGACGGCGGCCTGAGTCTGACGACGGCAGGGAAGTCAGTGACACCGCAGACCCAGGATGAAGCCCACAGCACCCACCGTCAGCTGGCGCAGGAAGAAGAGAACATTTTACTTCACCGTCACGCGGACGACCCGGGTTACGACGAAAACGACCATCACTATTACGACAGAGAGCATGACCTATGATGTCAGTCGCCCCAGTAGCGTCAGCCGGCGAGGCTGCAGGCTACTACAGCAATTCCGATAACTACTATTTTCTGGGCAGCCTGCAGAGCCTCTGGATGGGGGAAGGTGCAAAAGAGCTGGGCCTTGAGGGCAATGTCCGTGGCGATGACCTGACGGCCGTGCTCGAGGGCCGTCTGCCGGACGGCTCACGGCTGGGCAAGGAGGTTAACGGACAGCACGTCCACCGCCCGGGCCATGACCTGACCTTTTCCGCTCCCAAGAGCGTGTCCATTCTGGCGCTCATTGGCAATGATAAAGAAATGGTGGAAGCACATAACCATGCCGTCCGCGTGGCGGCTGGCTATGTGGAGAAGCTCATCTCGGCCCGCGACACGAAAGACGGCGTTACGTCCATTGTACACACCGGCAAGATGGTGGCGGCCGCCTATACGCATGATACCTCGCGCAATCTTGATCCTCAGCTGCACACCCATCTCCTGATTGCCAACATGACGGAGTATGCGGGCAAATGGAAAGCCCTGGCCACGGACTATATCCATAACGCCGGCTTTATCGAAACCGTCATGAAGCACCAGGTCACCCTCGGGAAAATCTATCGCAGCGCGCTGCGCGAGCGGGTTGAAGCGCTCGGCCATGAAGTGGAAGAAGTAGGCAAGCATGGGATGTGGGAGATCAAGGGCGTTCCGGAAGAAGTCAGGGACGAATATTCATCACGGGGCCGGGAAATTCAGGGGGCCGTGGGGGCTGAAGCCACGCTGCGCAGCCGGGATGTGGCCGCCAAAGACACCCGCAGGGCGAAAGTTGACCCTTCTCGGATGCGCCTGATGGAGCGCTGGCTGGGCCAGATGAAGGAGAAGGGATTTGACCTGAAGGCGTATCAGGAGAGCGTGGTGCCGCGTGATGCAGGTCTTCGTGAGACCGCGCCTCAGCCGGAGCGAGATCACCAGGCTAAGCCGGTTCCTGCCGGGCCTGAACAGGCTTCTCTGCAGACGTCGTCCACGGCAGAAAAGAGCGTCGACACACCTGCTCAACCCGCAGAACCGGAGAGCCAGTCCCGTCAGCCAGTACCACAGCAAACTGACACGCTGAGTCACCCGGCACAGACCGTTCCCGAAAAGACGCCGGCGACCAGGAGCTTACCTGCCGTTCAACTGGACACTGAAATACCCCGCCCGGAACTGACTGAGGCTGTCCGGCTGGCCATCTCGCAGCTCAGCGACAGTAAAACGCGCTTCACCTTTGGCGAGCTGATGATGACCACCGCTGAGCTGAGTGAACGGCTGCCGGAGATTAAGGATATTCGTGTGGCCATCGATGCGGCGCTGAAGGACGGCATGATTGTGCCGCTGGACAGTGAGAAAGGGGTTTTCACCTCCCGTATTCACCTGCTGGATGAACTCTCGATCCAGGCGCTGAGTCAGGAGCATCTCAAATCCACAAAAGTCGTCAGTTTCACCCGCCCGGCGCAGTACGCGCCGGCGGCGCTTGAAGTTGTGGAGAAGGACGCCCTGGTTCTGATGAATGCACCGTCAGGCGTGGCGGGCATCCGTGACCTGACCGCGCAGCTGGCCGGTATTGCCGGCGCGAACGGTCGTGACGTGCAGGTGCTGGCCAGCTCTGCCGAGCGCGCCATTTCGCTGGCGAAATCCGACGATTTGCGGGAACGGATTATCAGCCGGCAGCATGTTCTGAGCGGTGATTTCCACCTGAAACCCCAGAGCACGCTGATTATCGAAGGGGCAGAGCGTCTGGGATTAAAGGAGACGCTGGTTCTGCTGGGCGAAGCGCGCGCGCAGGACGCACAGCTGGTCTTTCTCGACAGTGCCGGACGGCAGGCGAACGGTAACGCCATGTCCGTGCTGGAGTCCGCAGGGGTTGCCCGCTCCCGCCGCACGGAGCCTGCGCCCGGGCTTGAGGCCGAAGTGGTCAGTATTCCTAACAAACGCGACCGTTACGAGGCGCTGGCCAACCGGTTTGCAGAGCTGAGCGGAGGAACTGATAACGTCACCGCCGTCGTGGTCGGCAAACGTGAACAGGCGCAGCTGACGGGCCTGGTACGTGAGGCGCTGCAGAACGCAGGGCAGCTGGGGCGTGACGGCGTGGAGATAGAGGCCCGGCAGCCGGTGTGGCTCGACAGCAAAACGCGCCGCATGCCAGGTTCGTACCGTCCCGGCATGGTGCTTGAAGATCGCGCGGACGCAAAAGAGCGTAAGTCCTTTGTGATTGACCGGGTGCATGAGGACACGCGAGTCCTCTCGCTCATCGACGGTGACGGCGTGCTGACCCGGATGAAAATCGGGGATATCAGCGCTGACTGGCGTCTCTTCAGCCGTGAAACCCTCAGCGTGGCCACCGGCGAAAAACTGCTGTCCGTGGCGGGCGACCGCGAGCACAGCCTGAAGGCCAAAGATCGTCTTGAGGTGACCGGGATAAGTGAAAAGGGGATTGAGGTTAAACGGGGGGAAGACACACTGACGCTGCCAAAAGACCAGCCGCTCTATCTGTCACATGCTTACGTAACCGCGCCGGGCGGACGGGATAACGACGCCGGCGTGGTGCTGGCCGCGCTCAACAGCCGCGACATATCGACCCAGACCATGAACTCGCTGGCACAGAGTGGCCACCGGGCGGAAGTGTTCACCGCCGAAGTGCAGGACCGGGCTGAAGCCCGGCTGCAGCGCATGAAGACCAATGCCTCTCCCGTGCAGCTGGTCAGAAACCTGAGCGGTCACCAGGACGTCAGTCAGGCGGTTGATTCACTGCATCACAGCATCCGGACGGACGCGGGTCTGGCCGTGTGGCGTGCCATTAACGACCAGCGCACCGTGGTGATCAGCGAGCTTAAGCTGGCGACGGAAGCGCAGAAATATCATCCCGACCTCGAAGCCATCGGGAATGAAATTGGCGCGATGATTAAAAATGGCGAGCTGTTGTCCGTATCCGCAGGGGGAGAGCCGGTACTGGTGTCCCGGTCCACCTGGGAGATGGAGAAAGCCATTCTGCGCGTGGTGGAGGAAGGGAAAGGTACGCAGCAGCCGTTGCTGGAACAGGTACCGGAGGCCGTGCTGAACGGACTCACCGATGGCCAGAAAAAGTCGACCACCCTGGTGCTGGGTACCACGGATCAGTTTATCGGGATTCAGGGCTATGCCGGCGTGGGGAAAACCACGCAGCTGAAGGCGGTGATATCTGCACTGGAGACCTTACCGGCGGACGTTCGTCCGGTGATGACGGGGCTTGCTCCTACGCACCAGGCGGTGAAAGAAATGAGCGACGTCGGTGTACGGGCGCAGACCATCAAATCCTTTGTCGTTGAGCATGACCAGGCGACGGCCGCAGGCGGGAAACCTGACTATAAAGGACAGGTGTTTCTTATCGATGAATCATCAATGGCAGGCAACCAGGATACGGCGGCATTGTTCCAGGCCATTGCCAGCGGCGGCGGACGTGCAGTCTCGATGGGGGATATCGACCAGTTTGAAGCGGTCGACGTGGGCGCGCCGTTTAAGCTGATGCAGGAGCGAAGCCCGATGGATGTGGCCATCATGAAGGAAATCGTCCGTCAGAAAGACCTGCAGTTGCGCGGCGCCGTTCACGACATCATCGATAACCGGATCGATGCGGCCCTGCAGCGCATTGAAACCCAGCCGGCTGACCGTGTGGCGCGTAGCGCTTCAGCCGCGCTCCCGGAAAGTGCGATTCAGGAAACGGAGACGCCCGTTAACGACATCGTGGCGGACTGGAAGGACCGGACGCCGGAGGCGCGGTCCCGTACGCTCATCATTGCGCAGCTGAACGCCGACCGTAAAGCGATAAATGCCGGCATTCATGCCGCGCTTGCAGCGCGGGGAGAACTGGGGGAGAAGGCCATTAAGGTGCCTGTGCTCGATAAAATCACCCATACGCGCCATGAGTTCAACAAAACAGAGGCCTGGGAAGCAGGGATGGTGGTTAAACGCGGTGACCGCTACCAGGATGTGGTGGCCGTTGACCGTAACGGCAGAACGGTGACGGTACGTGATGAGGAAGGGAAGATTGCTCTGATTTCACCGAAGGAGCTGATCACCGGTGACGTGCAGCTGTTTCGCCGCAGCGAGATGGAAGTCCGTTCCGGCGATCTGCTTAAGTTCACGGCGACCGATCGCGAACAGGGGCAGATGGCCAACCAGCGCTATACGGTGGAGTCGGTCAGCGAGGAGGGGAATATCCGTCTGAAAGGGGAGAACGGTCGCGTCACCATCAATCCGGAGAAGGTCCGGGCGCAGCAGCATATCGACTACGGCTGGGCCGTCACCGGCTACGGCGCACAGGGGGCCAGCAGTGATTATGTCATTGCGCTTGAGGGCACGAAAGACGGACGTAAGGCACTGGCTTCCCGTCGTGCCTTCTACATTTCAGCCTCACGCGTGAAAGAGCACGTCCAGATATACACCGACGGGAAAGCGGACTGGGTTAAGGCGGTAAAAACACCGGAGCGTGATATCAAAACTGCGCACGATGCGCTGGCACCGGAAACGCAGCGCAAACAGGCGAAAGCCATCTGGGCAATGGGGCAGCCGGTGAATAAAACGGCCATCGGTCGCGCCTGGGTGCGCCATCAGGGCATGCAGGATGCGTCACTGACGGCAAAAATCATCCCGGCCACCCGGCGCTTTCCTGAACCGGCGCTGGCGCTGCCGGTGTATGACAACAATGGCAGGAGTGCGGGCCTGGCCCTGGTTTCCCTGGTTTCCAGCCCGGAAGGACGGATGACTCAGGGGGAGACACGAATGGTCATGACAGAGCGTGCCCGTGGCGCCGTGCTGCAGCGTAGTCAGTCCGGAAACACGATAGTGGCCAGCGACCTGACGGCTGCACTCGATGCAGTACGAAATCATCCAAAGGACGGCGTGGTCTGGCAGACCGGTGATGAACCGCCTTCAGCATGGCTGCTTAAGGTAAGCGGTGGGACAAAACAGGATGTGTCACCGGGTATTGTCTCCACGCTGACGGACGAACAGAACGTACAGCAGCTGCGCGAGCAAATGCTGGCAGACCAGGTTCGCAATGAAGAAGCCGGACGGAGCAGGCAGCCGGAGTCGTTGCTGGCGGAAGTTCCACAGGAAGAGGTGATCAGACTGAAACCGGAAGACATTAACCCGCGTAAACCGGAACCACTCAACCCGGATGCGGATGTGATCGCCAGGGTCAGAGGTGAGGAAAACACCGATGGACAGGAAATAAAAGCCGCTGCAGGCGTCCGAAGCGAGCTGGAAGGTGCTGACAAGACCGCTGGTGAACAGTCGCGGGCATCGCGTGTGATTGCAGATCTGGCAAACGCTGAACGAGACATGCTCAGGGCGGCAGAAAATACTGAACGCGGCCGCATGCCGGAGCGTGAAGAACAGACCCTCACCCGAACCATTCAGAAAGAACGTTAATCCCCCTTTTAATCATGAGAATCAGGCTATGAAAGCAAACAAATTAGCAGCATTAATAGTTACAACATACATTGGCTTTATTTCAATGGCACACGCTTCGGCCCCTCAGCCCTTATTCAGCCCGGAGCAGGAGGCACGTATCGGCGAAATCGCTGCTGACTACCTGGTGTCGCACCCGGAGATACTGGTGACGGTCAGTCGTAAGCTGCAGGAACAGCAGGAGACACGTAAGCAGAAGATGTTTGCACTCAGCGTGATGGAGAATCAGGCGAACCTTTTGCATGATCCGGACACCCCGGCTTACGGGCCTGATAATGCAAAGGTCGCTGTGATTGAATTCTTTGATTACCAGTGCGTGTTCTGCAGCCGCTTCGCGCCGGAGCTGGAGAAGGTCATGAAAGCGCAGCCGGACGTCCGCTACCTCTTTAAGGAGTGGCCAATATTTGGTGGACGCTGGGAAGCTTCACTTCAGGCTGCGCAGCAGGGGCTGACGGTCTGGCAAAAGAAAGGGCCGCAGGCCTATGTCACCTATCACAATGCCATCTACGCCACCGGCCATAATGAAGGCAAGCTGACGGCGGAGGATATACTCGCGGCAGCGTCAAAGGCAGGGCTGGCCGCCTCTGTGCCGGGCGACCATACCGCGTCCCTTGAGAAAAACAGTAACCTGGCAGAGGAACTGGGGCTCACCGGAACGCCGGGGATCGTCGTCATGCCCGTTAGCGGGGCGACTCCCGACACCATCACGGTTTTCCCGGAAGCCGTAACCGCTGAAAGACTCCAGGCAGCAATCCGGAAAGCCACCAGAGTGAAATGATCCTCAGTCCGAAGAACGTCTCCCGCCAGAGACTGTTTTTCATGTTCCGCGCGTAATTGCCATCTTCCCGTTCCGTTCTCCTGCGCTTCCTCGATCAGGCCTGCCGGCCTGATACTGCGGCGAGCGCTGCCGGTTATAGTCCCTTAAGGATAATTAGCATGCAAACTACGGACGGTTATCTGGTCTAACATCTGGAAAAATTACTGACGAGAAGGTAGTATTCGGATCGTCAGCGATCGTCTTGTGGTGGGACAGATTGTTGATTCAGATTACTTTTGTGACCTAACTCAAACTGACGGTTTGACTGCTTTGTGGTGAGGCAGGCGGGTGGCAGAAGATGGTTTTACGGAAGAAATGCGGACTTCCGGAAACAAACAAGGACAGGACGTGTCCAGTAAAACGTTCAGGAGCAGGTTACGGGATTTCCCGGAGCCTGAATGCACAAACCCCCCGATAACTGTCATCATCTTGGCGGAAGACACAGGTATCAGGGGGTCCAAAAGCAGGCGCGTTGCCTGTGAAGGATTATAACGCATGCACCATAGAAAACAACACCCGGCCGCCATAAGAACAGGCCGCCGTGAATGACAATCAGATTTCTGTTCACTGGTCAGATCTACCGAAAGATGAGCTAACCCGTTTCTGGCAGAATGTCGATGCCGGCACTCAGGATAATTTCCTCATTGCACCGGTCAAAAAACTGACCCGCCGCAAACGCGGTGAGCATTCCACAAAAGCCAAATGTGAGAACCCGGCCTGGTATCGCCCGGAGCATTATAAAAAGCTCTCCGGACAGCTCGGTCATGCCTACAATCGCCTTGTGAAAAAAGACAATGAAACCGGGCAGGTCAGCCTGCGCATGCATGTTTCTCGTCACCCTCTCTATGTCGCCGGCCGCCGTAAGGCGGGACGTAAATATGGCTTCCGTCCGGAACGTCAGCGCCTGCTCGATGCGCTCTGGCCAGTGCTCATCAGCTTCTGTGATGCCGGCAAGCATACCGTCGGCATGTGTATCTCCCGTCTTGCAAAAGAACTCAGTGCAAAGGACGCAAAAGGCAATGTCATTCCTGAAACAGAGGTGACGGTGTCACGCCTTTCACGGCTTATTGAGGAACAGGTACGGTTTGGCGTTCTGGGTCTCGCGGAAGAACGCGCCTGGGACCGTGTATCCCGCACCTGGCTGCCAACGTATGTCTATATCACCCCTGTGGGATTCCAGATGCTGGGCGTCGATATGGACAAGCTGTTTAAAGAACAGGAGAAGAAGCTCCGTCAGAGCTCCGAGCGTGAGCAGCTGATCCGGGAAGGGGTGATGAGCGAACATGATGATGTTCAGGCCCACTCTGCGCGGAAATGCTGGTCTGGCCGTAAGCGTCGGGAGGCACTCGTTTACCGCCGCAAAAAAGGCGCGGAGCGTAAACGTGCCAACAATCTGATTAAGCTGCCGGCAGATGAACGACTCCATGCAATGTCTGAATGGATTTACCGCACCCTGCCGCCTGATGAAGCGTACTGGTGCACATCTGAGCGCCTGAAGGCTCTGGCCATCCAGCATCTTTACCAGCTGGATCTGGCGCTTTCTCCACCGGACTAGTCACAGACGACACAACAGTCTTCTTGTTTACAGCCCCCTCACCGGGGCTTTTCGTGCTTGTTTTTTTCGGCCACTCTGCTCATTTTTCATCCTTCACTCCTTTCTTCTTCCGGTCACCATGACGTTCTGCCGGTCGTTATGGCCCGCAATGGCCACAGTCTCTTTTTTTTACACAGAAATCCGCAAACGAATAAGTGAAGTAACCCGGAAATGAATAAAAGACATTCCGCAAAACACTCTTACTTCACCTTTTTTATCTCTCTGTTCATTACATTCCAGAGTAGATCTTTGTCTTCGGCCACTCTGTGGATAACGTAAAATGCCTTCGCATGCAGCGGCCTCACGGCCGCGCGCTCAGAAGGAAATCAAAAGTACCTCCCGTCGCAAGCGCCGGGCCCCGTTCTCGCCAGAACCAGGCGCCGCATACATACCTGACCCCTGCTAAACCGACGCCGCCCCGGCCCGAAGGGCCGGAACACCCTCGCTTTAAGAGGGATGTTGTAACTAGAAATCAGAGCAGCTGCAGTTAGCGTCGCGGCAAGCCCGCTGTACACGCTCGTAAGCGCCTCACAGCGCTAACGCGGAGATACAGCCCGTCAGCGGCCAGAGGCCTTGACGGACTCACTCCGACCGCGCAAATTTTCATTCTGAAAGCTTTAAGTAGTCATGGCTTTGCAGGGAAAGGGATGGGATTGGCAGAACCTATCAATCCGTAACGGCTGATGCCGGTTACGACGCCCCTCACCAGAATCACCCGGTTCAGCTCCGGCTGGCGTCTCCATGCCGCTTCGCGGCATACATGTTCCATGAGCCCTGATGTTGAAAGTCACTCTGTAGAGGAACTATTCAGACACCTTCATGCATTGAGAGGCAAAATGTAGTGGTTTACTGAATTTGGCCACCTGAACAGAGGTGATATGCTCACCTCAGAACATTACAGGTGCCTCAATGAAAAAAAGAAATTTCAGCGCAGAGTTTAAACGCGAATCCGCTCAACTGGTCCTTGATCAGAACTACACCGTTGCAGCTGCGGCCAGTGCTATGGATGTGGGTCTTTCTACCATGACGTGATGGGTAAAGCAGTTGCGGGATGAACGACAGAGCAAAATACCTAAAGCCTCCCCTATAACCCCGGAACAGATTGAAATACGTGAGCTGAAGAAAAAGCTACAACGCATTGAAATGGAAAACGACATATTAAAAAAGGCTACCGCGCTCTTGATGTCAGACTCCCTGAACAGTTCTCGTTAATCGGGAAACTCAGAGCGCAGTATCCTGTGGTCACACTTTGCCACGTGTTTGGGGTTCATCGAAGCAGCTACAAATACTGGGGAAAAAGCCCCGAAAAGCCAGACGGCAGGCGAGCTGTGTTACGCAGTCAGGTTCTGGAACTGCATAACATCAGCCATGGCTCTGCTGGTGCAAGAAGTATCGCGATTATGGCAACCCTGAGAGGCTTCAAAATGGGACGCTGGCTTGCCGGCAGGCTCATGAAAGAGCTGGGGCTGGTGAGTTGTCAGCAGCCTACCCACCGTTATAAACGTGGTAGTAATGAACATATAGCTATCCCTAATCACCTTGAGCGACAGTTCGCAGTGACAGAGCCTAATCAGGTGTGGTGCGGCGATGTGACGTATAGTGTGCCCGGAGTTCAGGGCGAGCATGGATGCTCAAATGAACCACGAGTCTGTCTGGAATATTGAACCGGTAACTCATGACGAGAAGCCCAACAATCCCACCGGGTGTGACGGTGGTGAACCTGAGCGGCAGTGACCTGCGGCATGCCCGCAGGGTGATGTAACCCGCTGACAACGGGGATTGAGGCGAGATCACTAAACCGAGATGATCCTCAAGGTTGAGTACTGAAAGGCTGAAGAACATGAACCCGTTAATCCGCCTCTGTGGGTTGAAAACGTCACCACGGTCTACGTGATCTGGCAGGCCGTGCAGAAGTAACGGGCAGTGATATGTAAGCACTGTCCGTCGAAGGTGTTTTGACATGTATGCGAAACACCAGGGCAGCAGCGTCTATCACGCTCAGCGTTGCTGACTTCTGCCAACTTGCGGCAAGCAAGGATAAAGAGTGCGACGGGCAGCCTCCTCAGTATGTCTGAGTCCAGGCAGGTAAACCGGGGAAGGTCAGCGACGGATGGTAAGGGGGAATGGCCCCGATGACGCGCTGGCTGGCGGAGCTTCCGTAGTAGTCCGCGATGGGGAAAGCCCATTACATGGCGAAGGGAAGCAGTTTGAATGTGTTTGCGACGTGGATTAACTGACCTAATGAGGTGAAGACCTTTGATAATCAGCGAAATGCAACGCAAGCTTGCCACATGGGCAACAGCCGATCCGTCCCGACGGATTGAACGGTTGCTGCGTCTGATAACACAACCAGAATGGCTGGCTGAGGCGGCGCGGATCACGCTTTCATCAAAGGGGGCGCATACCCCCGGCGTTGATGGTGTGAACAAAACAACGCTACAGGCCAGACTGGCTGCTGAGCTGCAAATACTCAGGGATGAACTTCTCTCGGGTGTCTATCAACCCCTGCCAGCCAGACGGGTTTACATCCCTAAAAGCAACGGCAAACAGCGACCTCTGGGTATCCCCGCGTTGCGGGATCGTATTGTTCAGCGGGCCATGTTGATGGCGATGGAGCCGATATGGGAGAGTGATTTTCATCCACTTTCGTATGGCTTCCGGCCTGAACGTAGCGTCCACCATGCGATCCGCACAGTGAAACTACAACTCACCGATTGTGGGGAAACACGGGGTCGATGGGTGATTGAAGGCGATCTGTCCAGTTACTTCGACACCGTACATCATCGACTGCTGATGAAGGCTGTCCGCCGCAGGATCAGTGACGCTCGCTTTATGAGCCTGTTGTGGAAAACCATCAAGGCCGGGCACATTGATGTCGGTCTCTTTCGGGCGGCCAGCGAAGGCGTACCGCAGGGTGGCGTAATATCGCCGCTGCTGTCGAATATCATGCTCAATGAGTTCGATCAGTATCTGCATACGCGCTACCTGAGCGGGAAAGCCCGAAAGGATCGCTGGTACTGGAATAACAGCATCCAGCGAGGCCGAAGCACCGCAGTCAGAGAAAACTGGCAATGGAAACCCGCTGTAGCGTACTGCCGGTATGCCGATGACTTCGTGCTTATCGTCAAAGGCACCAAAGCACAGGCAGAAGCCATCAGGGAGGAGTGTCGGGGTGTGCTTGAAGACAGCCTGAAACTCAGGCTGAACATGGATAAGACTAAAATCACCCATGTAAACGACGGTTTTATCTTTCTGGGTCATAGGATCATTCGCAAACGCAGTCGTTACGGCGATATGCGGGTGGTCTCGACGATCCCGAAGGAGAAAGCCAGAAACTTCGCCGCATCGCTGACGGCATTGTTATCAGGCAATTATAGTGAAAGCAAAGTCGATATGTCTGAACAACTCAATCGGAAACTGAAAGGCTGGGCCGCGTTCTACCAGTTCGTTGATTTTAAGGCCAAAGTCTTCAGTTATATCGATCGAGTGGTGTTCTGGAAGCTGGCTCACTGGCTGGCCCGCAAATACCGTACAGGTATCGCTTCCCTGATGAGGTGGTGGTGTAAATCACCGAAACCGGGTCAGAGCAAAACGTGGGTTTTATTTGGTAAAACCAATCACGGCAAGCTCAGCGGTGAAGTGCTGTACCGGTTGGTGGGGCAAGGCAAGAAGCTGTTCCGCTGGCGTCTGCCTGAGGGAAATCCCTATCTGAGGACGGAGGCCAGAAACACATATACATCGCGTTTTACTGAAGTGGCAATGGCGTTCGCCAGCGTTTAAACGGAGAGCCGGATGCGCTGAAAGGTGCACGTCCGGTTCGGAGAGGAGAGGCAGGGAAATAGTCCGACTACGCTCTGCCTCTTACTCTACTCTGGACAGGTAAACGTTGGGCTTACCTCGCTGTTGTTCTCGATCTGTTCGCAAGGAAACCGGTGGGCTGGGCAATGTCATTCTCGCCGGACAGCAAGCTGACCATCAAAGCGCTGGAAATGGCGTGGGAAGCTCGCGGTAAACCAGCCCGGAGTGATGTTCCATAGTGACCAGGGTAGCTACTATACAAGCAGGCAGTTCCGGCAGTTACTGTGGCGTTGCCGGATCAGGCAGAGTATGAGCCGACGTGGAAACTGTTGGGACAACAGCCCCATGGAACGCTTCTTCCGTAGTCTGAAAAACGAGTGGGTGCCAGTGACAGGTTATATAAACTTTAGCGAAGCTGCTCATGCGATCAAAGACTATATCGTCGGGTATTACAGCTCGCTAAGGCCGCATAACTATAACGGTGGATTACCCCCAAACGAATCGGAAAACCGATACTGGAAAAACTCTAAAGCGGTGGCCAGTTTTAGTTGACCACTACACTTATGAAGACATTACTAACATCGGTGTGTATTAATCAACGGGGAGCAGGTCAAAGTTGCACCGTGATATTAATTCATGTTCAACGACTTTTGCTCTGGCCAAATGAATGAAATCGTCAACAATTGAAGGCGGGAATTTGTAACACCGGACATGAGTCATTTTACATAATGACGTTTACGCTACAGTATGGGTAATGCACTTGTAATTGGTAACGTTTATCAAGGAAGAAGGTACACTGAACAATATATGAAGAAGCAAAGATGCTGCTTCATGTGTGGTTCGTAATGAAGAAATATATGGACGTACTCTGCCTTAACTCACTAGTTTTCTGAATCTTTCCTGCATCCTACCAAACAGCGTGCAGAGTTCATAGTCATTTTTTAAACCGAACTTCTTCATCACAATGTATTTATGGGCCATCACAGTTTTATAGGTTACATTCATATCCGCGGCAATCTCATGTATTGAGTTACCCTTGTAAATTCTTTCCAGAATATCCCGTTGCTGGAGAGATAACGTGTAATGTTGACAGCCCCGGCAGTTTATGTACTGAGGTATTGTCTTGCTTACAAGCCAGTTATTCCAGGTAGAAAATATTTTATATCTTGTCATCTCCAGGGTTTCTCGTCGCGTGATATAGACAATATCTTTGAAGCAAAATGGTGACCGATGATGCTGACTCTCATCGACCAGCCCAATAATTATCCCTTTACTCCTGGCGCGCAACTCCGGGAAGCATGTATATCCCTCACCATTACACATAGAAAGAATAATCACATCTGCGTCAGCTATATTTCCAGGTGTGTAGTCGATAATAAACTCGGTTTTTCTTCTAAATATTTGCCAAAAAAGATCTCTAAGGAAGCATTTCATTCCATGGCGAAACATGGTATCAGACTCATTAATCAAAATCTTTAACATTGTTAATCTATAATGTAGTTGATAAATAACTGCTCTTCTTGCCACATATAACCTTGTAGAAAATCACTCCCGCCTTCTTTTGCTATAGTAAAATGCTCGTTATTTTCGACTCCTTCGACCAGTACGAATTTCACGTGCCGGGCACAATGTGTAATAAGTGGGCTTAAAGCAGACGGTTTCAAGAGCACGCTTTTATCAATTTTCACTCCGTCGAATCGCGCCATCTCAACGCTTAAATTATTTGCCTGCTCAGGTAAAATATCATCAAGCCACACCTCAGCGCCCGTAGATTTTATTATTCTGGTATAGCAATAAAAAAAAAGACGTTCCGAACGTGACAGCGAAATGAAGCTCTGAGGATCCTGTACCTCAAGAACAATCCCTTCCCGTAACCACGGCAGGAGTTTTTCAACAGCCTGCAAGGAACACAATAACCTAGCGGGAATGTTTAAATAGTAACGCTTTCGATTGTTCACATGATAGATTAACTTCAGTTGCCACAGTAAAATATTCAGGTAGACGCTGTCAGGCTGGGCAGAAAAATAAACTTCGGTATTAATATTGGGTTGCAATAAACTTAAAACTTCCCATGCTTTAATTTCTTGTTCAGCGACAGAGTAAATAGGCTGAAATCGTATTCCGCACAACGCATTTTCAAGCGGTAAATGATACATAGTGCACCTTTAAAAAGTTTTCCGCTCCAGAGAACATTCTACTGCCAAGTAAAATCGACGTTTATCACAGAACGGAACGTGCCGGCAGTAGCATTTCCCTGTGGCGTAAACATTCTGGCCGACATGGGAAAATGTGCGGATCGGGTGCTGATATCCACATTTTGCTCAAGTATGTAGCCTAGCGCATAGACTGTTGCGTGGTCACTGCTGGCGATACGCAGGGCCATATTGCCGCTTGTACCGCTGTTTTTCCATGCAGTTGCATCCTGGGTATCAGCCGTACCGCTAAGACTGGCCGTAACCTTAGTCGTCCCTGGCGGGCAGTTGGTTAACAGCAGGCCAAAATCCTGCCACTCTGCGCCTTCACCGGCGGTTTGAAGATCCCGGCGTTGCGCAGCGCCTAAATCAACCGTCTTGTTTACCGTGTCGGTATCAACCGTACAGGGGCTGGCAACCACGTTTCCGTTTAACGTCAGCAAGGCATCAGCGAAAGATAGCCATGGCAACATAACCATGAATGCGCCAGCAAACCATTTAGAATTATGCATAAGAAATCTCCGTTGCACTCCGGAAGGCCGGAGCGCATCCAGACTATTGGTATTCAAACGTTGCCGTAACAACAGAGCTAATACTTCCTGGCATTACGCTGCCGTTCTGGGTATAGGCACGTGCACGCAGGTTGTAGGTATAGGCATTACTGGCGATGGTTCCTGAAATCGTTTTGGTATCGCCCAACTGATCGCCTGCCTGACTTTGTACCTGGACTGCCAAGTTTGTTGCAGTGCCGGTATTACGATACATATCTGCAGGGTTAAAGAGATCGGCCGTACCATGCATGGTCATAATGGCTTTCGTAGTTCCAGCGGGACAACTGTTCAGGTTGATATCAAAGTTTACCCAGTTGGTAGCCGAACCTGCTGTTTGCAATGATGACGCCTGGATATTTTGTCCAAGATCAACGGACTTAGTAATACTGTCGCTACTAACCTGACAAGGAGAGGCAACAACGTTTCCGGTGATATTGAGGGTAACGGGGTCGCCTGCCTGAGCAGAGCTATTAATCATAAGAGCCATTGTTACAGCGGATAACACACTTAACATTTTCATTTTATCTTCTCATTGCTATTACTGATAAGTGAGATCTAACGTTGCAGTTGCATTTGCCTTACCAGTGGTAACAGCAGTGTTAGTCTGGTAATAACGCGCGGTAATAGGGAAAGTTTCCGCCCCGCCAGTCGATTGCTTCAGCATAATTCGGCTATTTAATACTAAAGGCGTGCTGTTATATAATAGCTGTACACCTACACCCGTAGCCACATCCGCATTTCCCTGACCGGTTAGTGCTAATACACTGGTGGTGCTTACGTCAGGGTTTTGGGTGCCCTGGAGCATCACATTAATATTGGCTCCGGCATCGCAATTCAGCCCCAAACTTTGGGTATTTTGTGCTCCAGAGGGGATAGTGCCAACTGTTTGTCCAAAATTTGATGCGAGAACATCCCCTATAGGAAACGTTAGATTCGGCGTTGTAATCGAGCAAGCGAGTTGATTAACCTGCGTAGAATTTAAATTATAACTCACTGCTGTAACCCCATCGCCATTCCCATATATACGAGCTAAAAGTCCAGAATTTAAATTACCAGGTATAATATTTCCTGTTTTAACGAAGTCAATTGTTCGCGGACCAAAAGCAGATGAACCTGGACCAAGAAAACTAACAAAAGTCGCTGGACTATCGAAATTACCACCCGCGCTATAAACTCTTACACCAATACCAGCGACGTTAGTCTGATAAACGTGGCTTATATTTGATAATGATGTAAATAGTACCATTCCCATATAAAAACCATCTGCACTTGTTCCTGCAGTACAACTTAATGCCGTACCTGTAGTTGCTGTGGTATAGGTTGCAATAACACTTCCAACAGCTAAGTCGCGTTGAACATTAATAACACCGGGGCTTATTGTTTGACTTTGTGGTGATGCCCCCCCCTGGTTAGTGTAGCAAGCTGCATTCACACTATAACTTATCAACCCCACCAAAGCGACAAACATGGCCCTTATAAATCTAAACATAATGATATTTTCACTCATTATTGGCGCCCTCAATTACAACGCGCATTAATAACTTGAACACCAGTATCTAAGTTATTTTCAGGAAAAGAATAATCCGCACTACATTGCTCAGAAGAATCATTACCCCACTTGACCTGCAATGTCCCGTTCGGACTTAATCCAGTTAAATAAACCTGACCTTTATCACCGACAATAAAACTATTATTCTGTCCCTTCACTGTTGCGATAGCGCCAAAAGGTACGGGTTGCCCAATACGGTGGTTAAGCGTCATTAATACCCGCATACCTACGTTCGCCACATAATCCGCCCTCACTACCGCACCGCGGGTTGGAATCACCGTCTTGTTGGTCAGCTCCAGCTCCACGTCATCCGGCAGCGTATCGGTCATCATGGCTACGTCATTTTTACGGTACGGCGTCAGGTTGCCCACAGCGGTATAACCCCTCCAGTCAGTTTTCGCTCCGCTCTGATTCTGGATACTCACCCCCTTCGCTCCCGGTGCTTTCACCAGCACGTTGGTTTCACCAAGCGGCTGCGAGAAGGTCACACCGTCGGCGTGGGCAATGATCCCGCCCTGCAGACCGTAGTTCAGGCGATCGCTGTCCTTGTCATAGCCGTAACCCGCGGTGACTTCACCGTAAGTGCCTTTGTAATCAACGTTAGTGTTACCGGTATACCCAATACCATCTGTGCCGTAACCCTGTTGCACGTTCCAGTTCAGGGCGTTGTTCTCCAGCGCCGAACCGTTCAGACCCACACTGTGCGTGGTGCCGTTGTTCTTACTATGGTTCATGCTGTAGTTTGCCCAAGTACCCGGCAGTAATTTTTCCAGCGGCACGCTAACGTTCACCGCAATCTGCTGATCCTTATCGTAGCTGATACTGTGACCGTAGGTGTCGGTACTGCCGTTTTTGCTGTAGGAATAAGTAATCCCGTAGCTCACGCTGTTCCAGGTGTTGTTATATCCGGCGCTGTAAGACTCCATGGTCTTCCCGGTATTCCAGTAGTCCTCACGCACCGCGCTCAGCGTCAGCGAACCGTAATTCTGGCCGATGTTCTGGCTCATGGTCAGCTCGGCGCGGTTGCGGCGACGATCCTGCAATGTGCTACCGTCACCGTAAGAGTCAAGAACTTCCTGCATGCCGTAGTAGCCGCTGGTTGAATAGCGATACCCGGCGATGGCGAAGTTGGTGCCCGTCTCAACAAAGTTTTTGCTGTAACGAATACGCCATGACTGGCCGTTGCTCTTCTTTGTTTCCTGTGGTTTTGACCATGCTTGGGTCACGTCGGTGGAGAACGCACCGAAGTCACCCATGTTTTTACCGATACCCGCAGCCAAGGACTGATACTTACTCGACTCCTGAAAACCGTCGTACAGGGTCAGGCCATATGGCAGACCGTAAATTCCGGTCAGCTGGCTGAACGGGGTTTTATCCACGTCGCTGTTGTACGAGCGATACTGCCCGCCGGTCACGGCGTATTTAAAGCGCCCTTCGCGCTGCAGTACCGGCAGTGACGCAAAGGCCACGGTAAAATGCTGCTCGCTGCCGTCACTCTCTTTCACCGTGACGTCGAGATCGCCCGCGCCTCCGGTCGGGTACATGTCGGTTATTTCAAACGCCCCCGGAGCAACGTAGGTCTGATAAATCTGGTAGCCGTTCTGCCGAATCACTACCTGAGCGTTGGTACGGGCAATGCCGCGTACCACTGGGGCATAGCCTTTCAGCGAATCCGGCATCATGTCGTCGTCAGAGGCCAGCTGCACTCCGCGGAACGGAATACTGTCGAACACATCCGCCGGTGAGGAACTGTCACCGGTGGTGAGCTGAGCCTTCAGGGGAACGATCGCCCGCTGGCCATAGGTATAGACCGTATCCCACTTATCATTGCCGTTACCATCACGGCTCCAGGTGGTGTAGTTACGCAGCCGCCACGGACCAATGTTGATCCCCGGACGCAGGTTGGCGTACAGGCTGTTTGTATCGCTGGCGTTGCCGTTACGTGCCCGGTTGTTGGAGCCACTGAGGCTGTAGTTGAGCATCGCGGCGGTGATCCCTTCATCCCACATCTCCGGCGGTACGTAGCCGCGCGCCTGCGGCGACAGCGCCGCCTGCGGAATGCTTATCACTAGACGTTGGGCGCTGAACAGGAACTCCGCGGAGGCCTGCGGGATTGTGTTTAACTTCGCGCATTCGCCACCGGAGGTCAACTCCGGAAACAACTCGGTTTTCACGCCCCAGCTTTTCAGCTGCGCAACGCTCAGGCAGGGCTGAAGCGACGCCTCACCATCGGTGCCTGTCACCACATCGAATTTGATCTCGCGGGTATCGACTACCTGCTCGCCCAGAACAATATCGACGCGGTAGGTGCCGGGCAACTGCGAACCGGACTCAAACGCAGAGAGGTCAGCCCCTTTCATACCCGGGTTATCAAGTTCAATCAGCTCAGGGTTAAAATAATCACGGGCATGAGAGTCATGCACGAGCGCCCCTAAGGCAAATGCGATTAAAAAAGCAACGCGTGTAGGTTTAAAGCGTAATTCCTGCCTATGGCAACTCATTAATTCGTTACTCCAGCGGTACGAAACAGGTGTCCTTTACCCCAGCGGGTTTTACATCGTGGCGTTATGTACGTTTCCGGTACCGCCGTAATCGTTAATAATTTTAAAGGTTACCGCCCCACCACTTACCCCTTTCGGCAGATTAAAACGCGCCGTTAAACCCGGTAATACGTAAGAAACATCTTCCAGTTTTTTACCGTTAACGTTTATTTCGTTGAAATTCATTACGACGTTGGTTGGGTTGGTAACCTGGATTTGGTTACCACTGCGTTGCCAGGTTAATTTATCTGCCAACTCATCCGGGATAGTGCCTTTGAGCGCTGCTGGGCGATAAATAAGCTTAATACGTGTTTTAACCGCAATCTGCAGGGTATTGTCTTTACGTGGTGCTGCGGGAATAGCTTTGATATTCAGCCAGTAAAGCGACTCTTTATCCTGCGGAAGGCTACCGGCTAATACAATACGCTCGACGTTTTGCTGATCCTTATCCAAACGATAAAGCGGTGGCGTAATAATAAAAGGTGCTTTCTCAGCCCCTCCATTTTGCGTCTCCACCCACGACTGAATTAAATATGGCGTCGTGTCAGGGTTGTTGACGCTAATAGAGGATTCCTTTTTATTGCCGTCATAAATCACGCGCGTTCCACCAATTACCACTCCGGCATTGGTCGCTGAAACGCCAGAAAAAAGCAGCGCACAGGCAATTAAAGATTTACTCAGAAAGTGCATTTTATACCTCGATAAAAAAGGGCCGAAAGACCGACCCCTGAATTTCCCGGCAAAGAAAATTAGTTGTAGACCACAGAGAAGTTAGCTACAGAGTTAGCCGGACCTGCAGTTACAGAAGCAACGGTAGATTTATACTGAGCGTAGAAATCCAGAGTATTGTCTGCTGTTGATGAGAGTGTATAGCTGTAACCGTTAGAACCGTGCAGTGGCAGCTGAGCCATGTCAGCAGTCATCAGGTTGATACCAACACCAGTCGCAGCGCCAGCCACTGAACTGTCGATTGCCAACAGAGTAGAGTCAGTCGTATCTGGCGTACCATCGAAACGTACGGTAGCTGAAGTTACGGTTGCTGGGCAGTCTTTCAGTACGATGTTGAACTTGGTTGCAGCAGTTACGTCTCCAGCGGCGGTAAATTCAGATTTGTTATATTTGCCCAGCTCAACGGTCTGGTTCTGAGAACCAACGTCAACGCTGCACGCTGCGTCCAGAATTTCACCGTTGAAATTAACAGTGCCAGCAGAAGCGAATGCGTTAGACATGAACAGTGTAGCAGTCGTAGCTAATGTTGCAGCAATGATAGTTTTTTTCATGAAATTTAATCCTTAATCTATGTTAACTTTATATATTACTGAAATTCAGACAAGCACATTCCGTTGGAATATAATCCAGCCGATACTTCTCTTGTTTTTATTTCCGACAAAGCAGTTCGCCGGGTGAAAACAGGTTTGACCATTATTTCGCTTTCACCTCTTAACTTGCTGCTTAGAATTTATGCTGCCGTATGTTTTATTACAATTTATTTTTAGTCTCTTTTTGGACTTTTTTAATCACAATTAATTAACGCAATACCTTACCGCCATACCTTGATATATTTCGGATGTTACGTTTTCGTTAATGCAATAGTCCATTATGGCACTACTGAAATATGTCTTTCCTTTTTTACTGGAACGATAATTCCGAAGACACCTATGAATCCCCACAGACTTCCAGGAGTTAACTCTATGAATACTCGATTTTCAGCAGAAGAAATGTATGAGATTACATCTTCGCAGAAATTTAAACCTACAGCAGATATACAGAAAATAATTGAACAGGCGTCTCCCTTTGGCACGTCTTTTAATGCGAGTAAGGGTGAGATTTTGCGTTATCTTTACGCGGGAAAACGTATCTGCTACATGTTGCATGAGGGCAGCGTTACTCTTAACCGTAGAGGGGACGGAATGGTACTTAACACAGAACAGGCCGTTTTTATTCTGGGAGTGAGCAATCAGTTCTTCAACACAGAAAACCTTTACATCAGGGTTAATGAAAATGCTACTATGAGTCGAATGCCTCTGGAGCGCTTTAATTTGCTGATTGAGAGCTTTGGATTATGGGAAAGTTTATGTAAACTCCTTATTTATACAGCATCCCGGGTTTACGAGCATTGTACGTTCATCTCCCAGATGTCTTCCTACGAAATAATCCGTTATCAGCTTCAGGAACTAATGAAAGAATCGGATCGGATTAGAAACAACATTACGGCAGCTAATTACATTAAAAGCAGGACATATCTCTCGCGAAGCGGGATAATGCGTATCCTTGCTGAACTACGGGAAGCCGGTTATGTTGTGCTTAACCGCGGAGTTCTGGTCGACATTAAACATTTGCCGTTACGGTTCTGAGCGGTAGATCTGCACTGGGACCATTAAATTTCGTTTTAGCACTATACTTACCTGTAAAGTATTCCCTTTATCAGATAATCTATGAACACAGGCCTCTCACATTCATTGATCCTCCGCCCTTCAGACTATGCTCCTCTGCTGATTGAACACTTCAGGCAGGGTGCAGACGTTAAGTATATTTTACCGCGGCGCCGGTTATGTTTGCAGGTGGGGGGGCAGTGTTTTTGTTATCTGATCATGAAAGGAAGCGGTACCGTCCACCGCAGAATCGATGATCGGATGATCTCCACCTTTTCTGGTCCTGCTCTTGTCGGTCTGGGTAATCTGAACAGGATGGAGATGGATGCTTACATAAAGACGCAGACCCCTTCAGAGATCGCTGTCCTTAGGATGTCAGTTGTTCATGACATCATCAACTCCGCACAGCTCTGGGAGCCCGTCGCAAAGCATATGATGGTGATCGCCGGGAAGCTCTTTCATTCCGGTGCACAGCTTTCTGCTCCATCAACTTATGATATTGTGCGTACACAACTTAATGAACTCTTTAATGAATCGCCTGAAGTGAGGGAAAACACTACAGCCGAGCGCTATATTCGCGACAAAACGCAGTTATCGCGCAGCGGGATCATGCGCATTCTGGCCGCCTTGAAGGAAGGGGGGTACATAGAAGTCCGCAGAGGAATACTCATCAATATAAATAAACTGCCCAGCAATTTCTGACCTTTTTTATCTTTAAGCGGGTACACCTTTCTATAAAACACCTTACCTTAGAAGAATGCCGAAAAACTCATTTCAGGTAATGGATATTGCTTTGCAGGGTAAGGGATGGGACAGGCAGAACCTTTCAAATCGCAGCGGCTTACGCCGGTCACGGCGCCCGTCAACATTATCGCCATGTCTGGCTTCAGCTGGCACCGCGATGCGGCATCAGTGAGTCCTGCAGGGCAGCGTGCCCATTTTTTGTTGTCAAAAATCGTTTCGGGAATATGCTTTCAGAAACAGATAAGCGAGGCGATAAAATGGACACGTTGCTTTTACCCGGCCAGAATCCCCGGGCCTGGGCGGAAACCATGATCAACCTGGAGGCCCGGAAACTGGTTAACACGGCCAACACTGTGGCGGCTATGCATCTCCAGGATGGTTTTATCCGGATTCAGTTTGTGGATGAGATCAGGGCATTCATCATGGCCCAGTTTGAAGCCGCGCGCCGGGCAAAAACGGATGATGACTGTATGGCCTCTCTGTGGGCCTTACGGGCTGAAAATACCAGCCTGCTGGAGCAGTCCCGATCGCTCAAAACCGGCTATGCAAAACTCTATGCCGAGGTGAAGGTTGTCCGGGACGAGAACAAAATTGTGGGTTACATCATTTCAGCGGTCGACGTCGTGGTGGCCGGGGCGGCCATTTTTGGTGGGATCGTCATGATGTCCTCGATGACGCCGGTGGGTGTGGTGGCCGGCGCAGTGATTGTCGTAAATGGCTTTAATACGATTTCACGGGAAGCCGCGCATAATCTCCTCGGTGATAAACAGACGGAGGGAATATTTGCTGACGGATCGATGGAATTAGCTGAATTTCTGGGCTTCAGCCGGCAGCAGGGGCTGGGGACGTATAAGGCTGTTACACTCTTCAGCGAAGTCTACGGCGCGTGTGGCCTAAGGCTGAAACCCGAAGCACAAAGGCTGTGGTACTGGACTAGGCCCGATTTCTTCAGGAAAGCATCCGGCACACCACGTCCCGCAATGGCGCTTAAAATTGCGGGATGGGGTGTTAAAGCCAAAGTGGCGCTTGATTTACTGACTATCGAGCCTTCCGGGAAATAGTCTTCTGCAGGCGGAATGCTTTCCAGCCAAGCGCAGGTGGGAAGGTTACCCAGGCAATGATCAGGACTACAAGGGAACTCATGCTCCCGGAAAGAATGTGTGTCCGGCTGCCGGCAATGAGGGTGACCAGCATAACCAGAACCAGCGCGACCGTGATCCATACCGCCACCCGGAAGCGCCGTGAGAGCGCATCGATGAGATGCTGCATGGTGCCTCCGCCTGCTGCAAGCCGGCCCTGTAAATTGTCCACTTCGCTCTTGCTGAAACCTGCCTCAAGCAGCTCTTTCTCACTGATAGCCATCACGTCCTCCCTAATCAGGCGAAAGTATACTGTACCAGACCAATAATCCCCAGGTGACCGGCGTAAGCATAATAAAAGAAATTACGCGGCATGAAACGCCTGCGGCCCTCCGGACAGATTTGCCTGCAGAAGGAAACCACTGCCAGGGGGAATGCCAGAGTAGGCAGCGTGGCCAGTAATAATGTTTCTGCGGGCATATCCTGGAGATGCGATAACCCGTTTAAACAAATCAGTGACAGCATGGCTGTGATGGCTGCCAGCCGCTGCACTCCGGGTGTATCGCTGCCACAAACCGTTGCCATACTCATGGCCAGCGTTATTCCTGCCAGCCCGTAGCTTGCCGGCTGCAGTGGCCAAATCATGAGGGACAGGAGCAGATATCCGGCGAGCATTCCTTTCCGGCCGTGCCGGTACTGCAGGGCAAGCAGCTGCGTGACGCCGGCAAACACGAACAGAATGTTCAGGGCCCACCAGGGCTGGTGATGGCAGAAGGCCAGGCTGAACAACGGCTGCGTGATGACTGCCCAGATCCACAGACGACTGGCTCTCTTCTGCAGTCGTTCCGGGGTGCGCTGTACGTTCATCGCCCATATAAGCGTGAACAGGGGGAAGGCCATCCGGCCAAGCGCATACATCACCGGCCAGGCTGGCGACAGAAACACCGTATTGGTGTGGTCGATAATCATGGCCAGAAGTGCGAGAAGCTTGACCATATCGAGAGCAGCGGGACTGAGCTGGCTGGCGTTCCGGATAGTGGGAAGAACGTCGGGTACTGAACGATTCATGCTGTATATTCCCCTGGCGACACGCGGTTAACAGCCAGCCCTGAACATAATGCCAGAATGCCCTGCCGGTTTGCGTTGTGACCCTGACCCTGAGTTTCTCCAGAATCTTGCGCACCGCAAATTCTGATTTATCACGCAGCACGCGCATTGCGCCTGCCACATCCTTATTCTGAATACAAATACTTAAATTATGAAAATCGTTCACACCGCCCCCTTTCTTACACTCTTATTATCGGCCGCATGAATATTATATTTAGTGGAGTAGGAAATTTCATAATAAATTTTTCATATTAGCGTTCTAAACCTTAGTCAATTTATCGACTCATTTTGAGTGGGTTAAGACCGTTCATTAATTATCTGTATTGTTTGCTGAAGTTTTTGCCCTGACCAGAGCAAAATCTTCACGAATAGATTTTGCGGCAGGCTTCCACCCTTTAGCCCATTCCTCGTTCATACGACCTTCACTGACAATTTTCAGGGTGATGGCATAAGGGGTGCGCTGCAGCTTCTTCGACAGCCAGAGTATATGATCATCAATTCTGTCATCCGGAATATCAGCAATAATCGAATGAATAAGGTCCAGTTCCTCCGGTGCCCACGGTTTTCCTGAACGCGGAAACACTTCATCCGGAAGGCGTGGTTTTTTTCCTTTCCTTCTTTTACCTGCTTTCTGGCTTCTTTTTCCGCAGTGATGAGGCGCTGCCGTTCTGTTAACCCACCAAGGGTTGCAACCGTCCTGACCATATTTTCGCGCTGCTCACGCGTAATATTTACTTCACCGCATATAATGGCATTTAACGTATCGACAAGAATTTCCAGCTTGCTTTCCGTTAATTTTAAAGTCATTTAGAAATCTCCTTAATCATTATTCTTTTTTAGCCCATCCTGATGCAGACTACGCCAGCGCCAGGGCTCTGTCTGACCCGGTTCTGACCAGAGTCCGACTGACTGACGACGGGCTTCGGCCTCCAGAACAGCGTAGTCTGGCCGGGTGGGTTTTCCGTAGTACCGGTATGCCCAGGCCAGGCCTTTGCGTATTTGTTCGGCATTCACATCCGTCACGCCAAGCCACACGGTACCGAGTAGACGTCCATAGCGATCCTTATCACTTCCGGTGACGGTTACATGCCGCTGAGCCACCATCGGTGAGAGTTCCTGACGGGAACGCTGGCCAAAGGGCTGGTTCTTTTCCGGCGCATCGATGCCGGCCAGACGAATGCGCGTCAGTTGGTTTCCTGGCTCAAGTATCTCAACGGTATCCCCGTCCAGCACGCGCACAATCCGGCCGCTGAAATCTGCACTGGCCGAAAACGCCACAACGAACAGGATCAGCGAGCAAAACTTCCGTTTCATTATTCGTTCTCCCGGGTTGTATACACTGCGGTTATTAAGCAAGTAAATTTCAACTCGGCTTATCCTCCAACAAGGCTTTTTAAAGGAATGCCAAACATTGAATGCAATTTTCTGCTCATGGGCAGCGTCAGATTACGTTTTCGGTTAAGCACTTCATAGACCCGATTAGCTTTTCCAATTGCCGGCTCAAGATCTTTTATCGTCAGTTCCTGCTGTTCCATCCTGAACTTAATAGCTTCAATCGGGTCTGGGGTTTCGACAGGAAAGTGTTTGTTTTCGTATTCATGAATCAACACGCACATGATTTCAAAAAAATCTCCTTCCGGGGCATCGGCAGGAGGTTCGTTATCAAACATAGGCTCCACAGCGCGTAATGCGGCTTCATAATCCTGTTCAGTTTTAATAGGTTTAATCTGCATAGGGTTTACTCCATGCTGGCAGTTTCAGCATCTATTTTGTCATATTCTTTATGCGCACTAATGATTTTCGAGCCGGTTTACGAAGCTTCTGAAGGAGCAAACTTTCCATGTCATTCAGCTCCTCTCCATTCTTCAGCTTTTTAAATATTATCTTGTATATCTTCTCTCTTCTCCATGTATGAATACTGATCAGCACTGCGGTTGATGCAATTACCATGGCAATAATTGATATGTAAATAGAAGTATTTTCAGGCAATTTTCTATTCCTCATGCAGGTGAGGGAATGAAGACGCACCGGCCACAGCTCCGGCGTCGTTCCACACAATCACCCTAGCCATATGTTCCGCCACCTCCCGCCCCATGTAACTGGCCAGGATCGTCAGCGCCCGGGCGGCTGCGTCACGGGACAGCGGACTCCGGAACCCGAATCCGTCCGTCATCAGGAGCCACTGCAGACGTTCCGTCCAGCGCTCGTCAGGTCTGCGGACCGGTGAAAACACAATCTCCGTCAGCTGCTCGCGGTTGCAGTACAGCTGGCGCTGCTCCAGTTCGTCCAGCAGGCTGTTCAGTTCGCGCCGGTCAGCGTCTTCCTGACTCATCTGCGGCCAGCGGATGCGGTTCCAAAGCAGCTCCTGCGTCTGGTCTCCGGTGAACCCTGCACGCGCCAGCAGGCCGGCCAGCGCGGCCTCCGTGTCTTCCTCATACCCGGCAGCCGTAAGCGGGAACGCCTCCGGGCTCTCGCGCAGAACGTGCAGCAGACGCGCCGGCGGCGGCAGGTCGCGGAGTGCGCCGCAGGGCATGATCATTGCCATCCTGATCTCCTCATTCAGACCGCTGATCCCCTGCGCCTGCAGCGCGCCTTCCAGCTGGTGTAACCAGGAGGACGTCTGGTCTGCCGGCGCGGTAACGTTCAGCGTGCCCGCCTCCGGCGTGGTGCTCTCATTGATCTGCACCCGGACCGCAATCCCCGCATCGTGGCAGGCCTTCAGCCAGGCGGCGACCTGCAGGGGATCGCCTTCCAGGCGCGTCTGATGCCCGCCCGTGTCCCACAGCTGCAGGCAGGTGGTGCCGTCAAGACGGATAACGTAGTCACCCCGGCACGCCAGGTGCCAGCGGTCGTCCAGTATCACCGGCCGATCGTAAGCTCCCTCTGTCTGGCTGCGCGGGACCAGGGGCAGAACCCGGACCGCCGTCGCGCGCTGCTCTGCCAGAACGCGCGCCTGTTCGTCAGCCAGAAGCGGGGCGGCCAGCTCACAGCCGGCGTCCGTCAGCTCAACGGCCAGCTGCATGTTCGGGGCGCGCAGGGTGCGCAGCCAGCCCGCGGCCTCCATGCGACGGCAGGAGGAACGGAGGTTCGGTCCGTACACCGGGGCGTCCCCGCCCTGCTCCAGCACCCGCTCAATATCCCGTGTGGCCACCGGCCCAGGACGTTTCGCACCGAGGGCAGCCAGCACAATCAGCACTCGCCGCTGCAGCGGTGACGGGCGTCGGCTTTTTACCGTTCCATTCATTCTTTCATTCCGGCTACATGTTCCTGAAAACGACGGAGGTCAGCCTGTATCGGGCTGAAGTCGGATGCCCCTGCTTTAGCAAGCTCAGACCACAGAAATATGACAGCGTCCACACTGGAAATTTTCTCTGCCGTCGTCTGATCCTGGCGCTTTTTGATAGCTTCAATGACCTCTGTTGTTGTCGCGGCCAGCTGTTCATAGCTGAGTGAAAAATTTACGCCTTTCTCATCCATCCTGCACGCTCCGTCTGAAATTGTCAGGTTAAGTGTAAAATCATACTCAGTGTTATTTATCACTTATTGTATAAACATCATATCAGGTTTGATTATATGAATAATGATAAATATCACACTCAGTATGATTTTATACTATTTTCTTGATTATCATATCTCTTGAAGGATTCCCGCCGCGCAGATCCGGAAAGATGCTAAACCGGAAAGTTACTCCCCTGAGACACAGTTACAGCCTGCCATGAGTGATGAGTCAAACAGACGAATGCGTAAGCTGCCGAACAGTGTGTTTGATGGAAGAAAATCCAGGCGTGTGATGCTAAAGTGACTGAGTTATATGACCTTTCTCTATCACAGTATATAAACAATAATATTTATATTAATGAGCCAATATGCTTAAAAAAATCCTAGACAGCATTAGCTACCAGACAGATAAGTTCATCCGTGAAAACATTCATGTAAATCAATCTTACATGGCACTGAAATGGAACGGCTTTGAAAAAATACTGGTCTTAGGTTCAAGGCATTACGTTAAGGCAATGCTTATATTGATATCATTTTTTGCGGCCATTTTCTTTGTAATGGTCTCAGGTAAAAGTTATATAAAACCATTTATAGCTGAGTGGTTTCCTGAGTGGTACACCCTGTTTGACGCCCAGATAAACCTCCTGGGGGGACAGCTTACCATTATAGGTATTGTTTATCCCATGGTCGTTGGCCTTGTCAGTGTGATATTTCAGAGGAAATCAGCCCGGAAAATCGTACACGCAGCTTATCAGACCTATTCTGGATTCATGCTGGCAGGTCTGAGCGGGTTATGTCTTTCCGGCTTCATGCTCTGCGGATTATTGCTGAGGACATTCGTTGGAAACTATAACTACGCGATAATTTGTGGGATAAGTATTATATGGATGATGCTTAACATTGCACTTTCTGTCTGGTTCTTTGTGCAAAGCCTCAGTGTGCTTGACGATGAAAAACGCGAAAGAATGGTGTTACGCTATCTCACTGCCGATATCTTATCAGCGCATGTGAAAAGTCAACTGCATAACATTTTTTTAAACAAGCCGGTTGAAAGCCAAATTATCAAAAATGATAAATTTAGCAACCTGACCTTTGAGGATTATTCTTTCGAAAAAGATTTCTCAGTTATCAGTAGTGAATCTTCAAAGCAGGAAGTCATTAAAGATATCTATGTGCGGCCATTGAAGATTATTCTATGGCATATAAATATGTATGGTCACTTAAAGAAAAAACAAATAGCGATTGCGTTGTTTTCGAAGCTGGATAGCCGGGATGAGTTCGATACCCTACCCCTGTTTAAAATTAAAAATATCGAGTCAGACCATGTCCTGGTAAATTTATTAACACGTTGTTTCCGCTCAGGCATTGCTACTAAACGTCATATCGCAACAGACAGAATAATCAAAGGGCTTTTGGGTGATACCATAGATGCGTTAGCCAGTACTGATATCAATGCTTTTGACGAGGCTGTTGAAGGATTCTGTCGTGACATAACAATTTTTACAGACGGATTTAATTTCAGGCAAGGGCAGCAGACAGATAATCTTTTGTTATTATCAGATGACATTTTTTTGGATCGTAGTTTTACTGATAAATTATATACAGAGCTTTATCAGCTTTTCCGGCAGGCAGTTATACGCATTGATGTATCTGAGAGGTTTTATACAAAGTGTATGAATATTCCAGGAATGCTGTGTTCTAAAAGAGAAAGCATTTCCTTCAAAGAAATACAACTTGCTTTGAGGTATACCTTTTATTCGTGGGACATTCTCGTGCGCTGGGGCCATGCCAACACGGGGAGACTTGATTTAACACAGCGTCAGAGTTATGAGGCCCTTTTGAGGGATTTTGTCGAAATCTGGGAAGCGTGGCCTGATGGTCTGAAATACATATCCAGAAAAACAGGTGGTCAGCAGTTATACCATGACTCTCTGAAAGAGCACCTGTTCATGTTACCCGGCATAGTCACATGTGCAGTGCTGTCCGGCGAGTCAGGCTCTGTTGACTGGGCGGTGGACTTAATGAACCGCTGGTTCCATAAAGCCCGAGGTTCTTATAAAAGTCATCACTCGGGTCTGTTGATCTGGCAGGAGTTTATCGTTACACAGGCAACTCTGGATGGCGAAATTGTTTTCAGTCCAGAAAATACGCCATTAAGAAGACCGGTTGAACTTTCGCAACTCCAGGACTCGTTCTACAAGAATACACTGACAGATCTTCGACTCTTAACAGCTGCTTTTATCATTAGCAAACCCGATGCCTTTCAAAACCCAAAATGTCAGTTTGCTGTCCGCACTCTGCTTGACGGGAGCCTTGTCGAAAACACCGGTAGTTTTGAACGTTTATCTGAAAAATTGACCAGAAGTTCAGACATCATCGACGTTTTTATCCGTTTGCTTATCTGGAATAAAGCTGACCGCGATGAGGCATTAAATTCACCCGGAAAAATTATAAGGAAATTATCATCAGCACATGGTAAAAGCCTGGTAAGCGGGCGAACCTATATGGGAAGACGCCTCGGGGGAATTGAGGATCTCATTCCTCAGATAGCGGAGTTGTCTGTATTGCGTTGCGGCGATACAAATTCTGTTTCACCTAAAATGAAAGCAATTGTTGCTTCTAATCTATTACCATATCAGTTTCTGCAGAAAATCGTAAGTAATCTTGCATCACTGCATAACGCCATCAATAAACTGACCTGTGCAGCTTTTGTTGCTGACGATGCTTTTACCGAAAAACAACAGAAAGTGTCTGACTTGATACAAGAGTATCTGGACCTTTTTACCAATCATATTCAGCAAGAAATAATACACTCTCCAGTCAGCAGTACAATTCTGGATAGCTTTGGAAGTATTATCTCTGAAATTTTTACAAAAAATTTAAGCAAAAAAATATTGTTTTCTCTGTTTGGAAATATTACACCCGCCCCTGTAGAGAACAGCAATATAATGAGGCGCATCTTTTTCTCCATGGATAAGCAGGATGTGACTGACAATTTTTCTCGCAAGATACACGGATTTGAAGAAAATTGCGCATCCGCATTGATCGACGAGCACGTACTTGATTTGTTAGATTTACTGAGTCGCCAACCCGCTCAACGGTATATTGATGTGACGTCGTTCACCGAACTTATGAATGTGGTCCATGATTACGATGACCTCCAGGAAGGTGACTATCTCATTGTGGGTGATGAAAGATTATGGGATCAATTTAATGAGTACAGAGCGAATACTATAGATAGTGTCGAGGGTAAAGAAGATATATTGTTTTATGACGAAGACAGAAAGGTTCAGATCCGTGGAAAAGAAAAAAGCTGTTCGATCTATATCAGGCCTCACTTTGATGCCATTGATGCCGTGCTTGTGAATAAAAACTATTTTGAAGAGTACAAAATCAAAAATGAGGGAGAGAACGTTTTCACTTTTAATGCTGAAGCGGTTGATGGCAACCCCCTTAAAATCGCTTTGCATTATCAGTATGAAGGAGAAGCCGTTTTCCGTGGTCAGATTAAGGTCCGCTTTACACTACGCAAAGACTCTGTCAGTTCCCAGGCCTTACCTGGTGAAGACGCATCATGAAATGAAAACTGTAGTCGGGTAGTTGCTCCCCCTCACAGCACGCTGCTGCTGTGGGGGAAGCAGGCTTTTCTCATTGTTGCTATTTACGTATTTCTATGCTGTTAACTTTGCATTTAACGCAATAATCCCCTCACCGCAACAATCATCAGGACTTTGTGACTTTCCGGCAATAATCATTCTTCTCCACTCCTGAGATCCGAAAAGATGTTGAGCCGGAAGCGAAGTAACGCAGCGCCAGTAAATATTTCTCTCCTGCGTTACCGACAATCGCGTGGTGCCCGGACATAATTGCCGGAACCGGACCTGATGAGGAAAAGACATGCATTACCTGCATACCCGTACTGCCGATGACGTGCTTAATACACTTAAAGCATACCGTGATGACCTCCACGAACATTCGCTGCGAAAACCGCACTGGCCGTTGCTGGACAGGCTTATTTCCCGTGAAACAGAAATGATGCCGGTATGGGAAAACATTGCGCAGCAGCGGCTCAGCTGGCAGCAGTGCCACACCCTGCTGGAGCAGATTTTTTTTGCGGGAGCGTATGGCACTCAGGATCATAACAGCCGGCTGAAAGCTGACTACCGCAGGCTGACCGAGCTGAATGAGAAAATCGCCGCGCAGGCGGCAGCGTTGTCTGCGCTGCTGACAGAGCAGGGCCAGATACTCAATCGTAACGCCTTTTCACTGGAGCGCACGACGCACATTGTCGATCTGATTGAGATGGCCTCAGCGCAGAACGGGCACTATCATTCGTATTTGCGTGATCCTCTCGACGCCTTGCGCAGCCAGTATGACGGCAAATACTGGCCCTCTCTTGAACAGATCCTCAACGTCGCCGCCAGGGACATTCCTGAAGCCGAATTTTTACACCGGAGCGAGAAAGCTATTGTCGACGGCAGAGGGGAAGCCGTGCCGGACTACCTGCGGGTGCTGTTTGAAGGCATTGAAACAGCCCGGAGCAGCTGCTGGAAACTTCCGGCCCGCTTTACCCTCACCGACGCCAGTCTGGCAATACTGGTCACGGTATCACTCGATACCGATAACATCAGTAATGAGCGGGTCAAAATGATACGCACCAGGCTGTATAAAGAGGGGTTTCCGGGGGCATGGGCAACCCCTCGCAGGATCTCTCCCCAGCCGCCGGCTGCCGGCGGGGAGGGCAGTAAACACTGCATCCGGTGACTTAAAAAGTCCGTAGCAGCTCATTAATCAGCGGCTGCGGGATCTGGTCCAGACCTGCGTCAGAAAACGTTGCTGCAGTCATCCGCTTGAACGCAGGTTCTTTTTCCCGGAGGCGCCTGATAGCATCCGGTTCCAGCTGCAATAACGTGCGGACGTTTGCAGCCGCATCACGGTAACGAACATCATCAGTGTAGGCCTTCTTGTCAGTATCGCCGAACCACTGTTCAATGATGTCTTCAGAAAAGGCGGTGGCCAGCCCTTCTTCAAGTACCGGTGCCTTTACGCCGATCACCGTGCTCAGCGTATGGACGCATTCGTGGGCAAGCTGATAGACGGCGCGTTTGACATCCGTAAAGGTTTTTGCCCCTAGCATTATGACAATAGAACCACTAACCGAATTTACATCGGATTCAGGGTACCAGACTTGTGGGACGCCCTCATGAAACTCAACTCCAGCCAACCACCAGTTCCTGTCACGCGGACCGTAATCAGACTCTATCTTATTCATAATCAGATGAATATAAGTGGCGAGAGTCGTGGAATTTTTGTATGCACCAGTATGATCATTGAAAAGATGGTCAGGAATACCGTGGTTATTATTCATTTTTTATCTCCGGGGTTAATTTTTGCCGGCCATTTCATGGAGCAACGTTACAAGATAAGTGTCCACCGTTACGGCGAGGCTGGCCGCCACCTGATCCGCTGAGGTTGGATTCCTGTCCTCCTCGTGCCCGCTGGAGTACATATGAAACTCTGTGACGCCGGAGAGAAACCGGAATCCCATCTCATATTTTCCGGTCTGCGAATTGCGTACCGCTTTTCCGTACACGCTACCGGGCAGAAACACCCTGCCCTCCAGTTCCGGGAACGTCAGGCCGGCATCCTCCAGGGCATTTTCATGTTCCAGGGTTCTGGCCTGCATCCGCACAATCCATGCCCCGTGGTGATAATCATGCTGCTGTATGACCGATATCATGACGTTGTCGTCCCGGTAAACAAATTCACGCAGCGGCTCAGGGCGTGCCAGCAGGCCTGAATCACGCAGTACCGCCTGCAGCCTAGAAAACTCAGTTTCGAACACCTTCAGCGAGATGCCAAACTCATTCACTATCCGAGTGGGTACAGGCAGTTCTGCCGGTAAAGCCGACAAGGCAAAGTCACATCCGGTCAGGTGGTAGTGAATGCGGGGGAGCATCCGCCGTGCTGAGGCTGATAAATCATTGTCCTCGGGCAGGGACTCCAGTCGCCAGCCATTCTGCTGAATGGCTGCAGCATGACGGGAGAGCTCAAGTTTCGCGGCGGCAAGTTCAGCGAATTCTGTCGCGCCGGAACTGAGCATGTCCTGGATTTTATGCAGCTGGTTGAGCGCATCGCCATACTGGGTGGCAATGGCCAGGGTAAGATCGGTTGCTGTGAAAAGTCTGGTTTCAGCGATGAAAGGCAGCCTTCGGTGCTGGACGAGGTACTGCCAGAAAAGTGTAATAGCCTGCGTTGTGTTCAGACCATGCTCCCGCAGAACGTCATCTCCGCCATCCTTGAGTACATCATCTATCTTTATGTTTATGGCTGCCATCTTATATGCTCTCCTGTTTTCCTGTGTGTTATTTTTTACCATTAAATACTTATGTAGTAAATATGCTACACGTTCAATTTTGCTTCTACATAGCAACATAAACACCATGGCACTTCCTTCTTTTCCGGGCAGATCCGATTTCTGGTGGTTCCGGATCTGAGCGAACCGCCCGGCGCGCTGCGGCCTACTGACACAAGATGTAGCGGTGTTATCAGCTGCCAGTGACGCTATATGTTGTGTTTTCTCTCTTCCCCGTGACCCGGCGCGCAGGGGCAGATATTGCCGCTTTGCTTATTTCGTGTGCGTGGTACACTTCCGGAAACTGTTAAATACGCAAAAAATCGGATCACACCGAAACGGCCATCCAGTAATTTAACGACGTGGCTATATGGCTGCTTATTATCAGCCTGAAAATGATGACGGCAGGGGAAAATCATCCGGGTGACAGACGCAGGGTTGTGCGCAGACAGATCTGCCGCCCGTCATAATTACTTTGAGTGACTATTTGAGGTGAAATAAATAATGCATAAGGATATTCAGGATGTATGGCATTACCTGACAACTCAATGTGGGCATCCTCGTTTATGGATTAAGCGAAACCCAATTCCTCCACAGCACAGAGTTTCAAGAGTGACCATTCGCTATAAAGATCAGCCTGTAATTATTTCAGGCTCAGGGCGGGCACTTGCTGTACTGAATCTTACTAAAGGTGCGTGGGAGTACACAGGTATCACACCAAAGTGCTTACCCCGGGATCTTAACTGGATTACTCCCCCTTCAGATGAAGAGTTAAATGATGACATTGTGAAACAATACAGTGTGTTCACTGAACTGGGTGCTCCAGAAGATTTGCGATAAAAGTAACAAGTGTTAGGCGGGATTTCTCATTAAAGGAAGGATTATGTGCGATTTATGCAGGGCGGACGGGAATTACTTCCATACGCCGGAATGTGTGTATGACCAGCTGGTCAGTGAGTACCCCGTAATGTGGCTGCGGGATTCGACCCGGATCGGCGCCTGCTACACGCTGCGTGAACTGCTGTCGCCGGAAGGGATGGTGCTGGCCATACAGAACGCGCCTCCCGTGACGGGATGGCGGCTGCGTATGCGCTATAACGAGGCCACAGATGAAGAGATCGACCCGCAGCGCGGGGACTGTACCGAGCTGCTCTCCAGGACGGACGCCCTGCTTGCCTTCCGGTCGCTGCAGGATGATACCGCGTCAGCTTAGACGATCGGACAACGCAACAACCCTTAACCCGGTTAACAGGAAACCAGATGAACAGAACCGATGATGAACCACAGACAGAAACGGACGTGATGGCCACCGCTTTCAGCACCATGCGAAAGTACGGCAGTAATATCATCAACGTTTCGCAGTTTATGGATACAAATCCTTATGTGAAATCCGATCCGCGGATGCCGAGAACGCGGCTGCGTCGTTACCTGGGCCAGTACGGCCTGCGCGGTGAGGCGCTGAGCAGGGAGGTCAGACGTATCGTCGCTGGCCCAGGGCGACCTGATAACACGCTGAAAGCCGGAATCTTCTATACGTGGCCCTATGGCTGGGAGCCTGCGGATTTCACGCCGATGATGAGACGTATCTTTCGCGGAAAGCGTACCCGTCATCTGATGATGTTTGATGAACTGTCTCAGTTGTTTGGCAAATTAGGATAAGCCGGAGTGAACCGGAAAATAATGGCTGCGCAGGCAGCCGGTGAGCTTGTAGAGCAGCTGCATGACAATGGAGGCATAAAATGATGCCAGCACTGCCAGGCCATAGCGGGGCTTTTTCCTCTGCTCAGTTGCCGGTGGCCATCGATTACCCGGCCGCGCTGGCACTGCGCCAGATGGCGCTCGTTCAGGACGAACTGCCGAAATATCTGCTGGCGCCGGAAGTGAGTGCCCTGCTCCACTATGTACCCGATCTCCACCGCAAGATGTTGCTGGCCACTCTCTGGAATACCGGCGCGCGCATTAACGAAGCGCTGGCCCTGACACGGAGTGATTTTTCTCTGGCGCCGCCCTACCCGTTCGTGCAGCTGGCCACACTCAAGCAGCGGGCGGAGAAGGCGGCCCGAACGGCCGGCCGCTCGCCTGCCGGCAGTCAGGCGCATCGTCTGGTTCCGCTTTCCGATCCGCAGTATGCCCGCCAGCTGGAAATGATGGTGGCCACCCTGAAAATTCCGCTGGAGCGCCGTAATAAACGCACCGGCAGAACCGAGAAGGCACGCATCTGGGAAATCACCGACAGGACGGTCCGGACCTGGATAAGTGAAGCCGTTGATGCGGCTGCCGCCGACGGGGTGACGTTTTCGGTGCCGGTCACCCCGCACACGTTCCGGCACAGCTACGGGATGCACATGCTGTATGCCGGCATCCCGCTGAAGGTGCTGCAGAGCCTGATGGGACACAAGTCGATTAGCTCAACGGAAGTTTATACGAAGGTGTTTGCTCTCGATGTGGCTGCACGTCACCGGGTGCAGTTCCAGATGCCGGGCGATGAGGCGGTGGCCATGTTGAAGGGTAAGTTTTAAGTAGTCAGTTTATATCTAATGTTACAAGCTGGCGCGCCCTTAGTTTTTTTTAAGAAACAGATAATAGGCAATTATTCCAGCACCTATATATACAAGATGCATAAAACAAAAAGTTATTCATTTAAATCACCATTAAAATATGGCCGCATTCGCGGCCAAAGATAAAAGCTAGTAGAACTAGTTATACCTGATTTGAGAGTTAAGCACTTCTTCAATCTCATCAGATGAGATTGTGTCAATGGTGACGTCATTTTCATGCTTACAGCGCCAGCAAGTAAATTTAGCAGCGTAGGTGTAAGAGGTTAAATTGTTTTCAACTACGCCATTGTAATAACTATCAATATCTGGGTCATTATTGGCATCACACTTCTCACATAAAATTCCCATTTTATATCCTTTAACTCAAATAGTTACAGGTGATAGACTGCTACATCAGAACATCATTTCAACTATTAGGCGGAACGCGTGAACCTGGTCATGTCAACTCTCACTTATATGGTATCAATCCTGCGTTTTGCCAGCCAGTAGAACAGGACGGCAACACCTTCCCAAATGAAGTAATGTTGCGGGAATGTGCACTCTTGAGAGGCAGTAGCACATCAATCATTATTTAATGATATCATGATACAATGATTTCATTTTCTTGGGTAAAAGCGATTCGATACTGTCTACAGATGTTCGAGTTGCATCCCATGATAACCAACCAGTTTCGCCATAATTTGCGTTGTACCATCTTTCCTTTACTATCCGATGCTCCTGATAATCAGGAGTATTCATCCCCCATATTTCCACAGGGATAGGTAAATGGTTATCTGTAGAAACATCAGTGAGGCAAAAATCCGCGAGATATTCATGAGTGGATGAATCATAACGTAAGGGTTTGTAAAACGATCGCTCCAGCTCGAACAGCTTTTGTTCAAACGCCCCTTCATTCAATGAATCAAGCGGTATGTAGCGATCACTCACCATCATCAGGGCCAGCTGTCTCACCTGGGCTGATTTTGCGCCAGGAACATCCGTAACAGCTATTACAAATACCTTCATACCTTTTATCCAGCCATTCACCGCAATTGGAAATCTGTCTAACGCAGACTTCCATCTGGCATCATCAAGTCCCAGAAAAGGCATGCCGGAAAAGTCACGTACAGGAAGTCGATTTAATCCATCCATGTAACTTTCAGAGAACTTTGCAAGCTCAGCAATAACTACAAGACGTTGTTTATTAACTTTCGCACGTTCGACAGTCATGCTGTTTCTTCTGCTATCGCTGGAGTTCGTGTAGGCCGGAGTGAGCAGAACGTCAGATAACTTTGTTTTGCCTGCTTCTATCTTTTCTGCCTGCTTAAACAAGTGATAACCCAGTTTGGTGGATGAACGCATACCGTCCATTTTAGGTACCCATGTGTTATAGCTGGTTGTCTCCCAGAGAAAATGTAGAAGACCAAGAATAGAAACAGTGTCGCGTTTATTGTTCCGTGAAGCATCACCAGAACGCAGAGAACTATCTATGGGACTTGACGGACCGGTTACCTGCAACGGGTAATCAAGCTTAATATTGATTGTTCCATCCGGCTTCTCTTTCAATGCGTCCTGTGTATAACACCCCTGCGGCCCTTCAGGACTGAGGCTACTATAGAATCTGCAGTCCTCTCTGTGTTTTATACCCGTGAGTGGGAATCGAGCTAAATGATGTTTCTCCACTCTGAGCCTCACAGAGAGTGGCAATTCTTTACCCGTACATAAGCAAGCGGCATATGAATTACAGTCTCGCGACTTTTTAAGAGCCACCTGGAACGGTGTCGTATTCGATGAATCATCCTGCCTGTCGCCACCAAAATAAGCAGGCGCAGAGTTATCTCCAAAGTAGATTTTCAATGTGTACTGTTTCATAAACTATCCTCGCGCACTTAATCATGAAATCATTACATCATGCTTTCATTGTTTGGTAATGTATTACTATCAGTCAGTTACGTAAATCATGCTATAATTATATCATTAAATCATGATTTCATCTTGTTAAGTTGTTCGATTTTGGGCAATATGAGAAGTGGGATGTATGTGTTTAATGAAATCATGATTTAATGAAGGTGGTATATATGGGAAAGGTTATATCGATCGTTGGTCAGAAAGGCGGAGGTTCAAAAAGTACCAAAGCCAGAACACTTGCTGTTGGGTTTACTGAAGCTGGATGGAAGACTCATCTGGCGGACATAGACACGAAGCAACAAACCTCTCTGAAGTGGACAGAACGACGCGAGAACAATGGTCTAAGCCAAATTGACTGCGCTCTTTACCGCCGGGTAGATACAGCTGTCAAAATGAAAGATAGCTGCCATTTGCTTATCATCGATGGTCGTCCTGCAGCAGAGACAACATCACTGGATGTGGCTGATGAATCTGATCTCGTTATCATAACCACTGGGACCACAATTGATGATCTGGAACCCTCTCTGGAACTTGCCCGCGAATTGATTAAAAAGGGCATTGAGAAAAGCAAAATCGTATTCATTGTCGCAAAGTCACCATCTCAGTCACAGGGCGAAAAAGCTCAGGAGACTATCAAGGCGTGGGGCTTCAAAGTTCTCAATACAATCATTCCATTCAAAACCAGTTACGGTGAGGCTCTGGATGCGGGGCGTGCCCTCCATGAAACTCCTTTCAAATCCTTAAACGAAACAGCAAAACAAATGATCGAAGAAATTCATGATATCATTAATTCATGATAGCATGATTTAAAGATTTCATTATTTTGGATATGAGGAGTTCTATGAAAGCCCCAGGAAAATCAATAAAACTTGCGCCTCCTAAGGAGGATGAGCCAACTCTGGATGTTACCGGAAAGGGAGCTGCGCCGGATTCGTCGGTTAAACCTATCCAAATCAAAGTGCCGGTATCTAAGCATAAAGAGATGAAAGCTTACGCGGCAGAACAGGGAATATCGATGACAGATATGCTCCTTGCAGGATATGAAATGTATCGCAATAAAATGAAATGATGAAATCATGATTTCATTTCCAGGTTAACCACTCAGACCCCCGCCTTCATGAAAGGATGAAATCATTATTTCATCCTTTCATCTAAGTATATGCACTCTAATCGCCTGTCACCTCGCTTACTAAAAAGTACAAAGCAACTTAATGATTGCATGAAAGCATGAAAGCATGACTTCATGCTTTTTTTAATGGCTGCTACAGATTTTCTTATCTAGTCATATCTCTTTGCCGCACAGCTGGGACTCAAGATTAATCTTTGCAGACTCCGGCCGCAGATCATTCAGCCATAGAATCGGTGTTCTATGGGAAACAGGTCAACTTTGTAGCCCCCCGGAATATGGGAAACAGGTCAACTACACAGACATCCCGGAATATGGGAAACAGGTCAACTACACAGACACCCCGGAATATGGGAAACAGGTCAACTTCACAGACATCCCGGACTATGGGAAACAGGTCAACTTTGCGGACGGCCCGTAATGTGGGAAACAGGTCAACTTCGCAGACGGCCCGGACTGTGGGAAGCAGGTCAACTTCGCAGGCGGCCCGGACTGTGGGAAACACATCAACTTCGCAGGCGGCACGAACTGTGGGAAACAGGTCAACTTCGCAGATGGCCCGCATTGTGGGAAACAGGTCAACTTCGCAGACGGCCCGGACTGTGGGAAACACATCAACTTCGCAGACGGCACGAACCGTGGGAAACAGGTCAACTTTATGGCCAGCAGGGAGTGTGGGAAAGAAGTCAACTTAGAGGGCAGCCCGAACAGTGGGAAACAGGTCAAGTTCGGCATGTAATGTGGGAAATACAGCAAGTTTAGTATCCCCCCAAAAGTAATAAACAGTCCAAGGGGGGATATAGGATAAATTTCAGATTATTGTTTTTTATCAAGAAAATTAAACAGTAAGCGACCATCTTCTTCGGTTGTATAACTTACCTTTAAGGGCGTCTTCTCATTAATTTTCTTCAGCGCAGGTTCCAGGAAGGTACGTTTCATTTCCGCAATATTGTTCTTCTGCGAGGTTGGAAGCATAAACCTTTCACATAACCAGTCATGTGTGGTGATCCAGACACCAGTGCTCCGGAACTGACACAGGCTTTCATAAAGCCGGATGACACGAACACTATTGAGCTGGCCGCAGTCATAGAGAGAATAGGTTGTGAACTGGGAGGTTAAGCCAACAAGGAATGGCATGACCTTGTAGTTAAACTCAATCTGCCAGGAACCCCGGCCTCTCTTCATTCCTGCTTCAGCAAGCCAAGGACGTTTAACTTCTTCAAACTCACCTTCTTTTGGATAGAAGGTAACCGTTGATTCGCCCAAAGCATTTACCCCAGCCTTTACATCACGACTGGCGACAGACGTAGCGACATTGAAGTATTTGACGTAATCGGAAACGCTAATTTTGAAGAGAGGTAATACGTCAGAATCATCATCCTGACTGTCGTTGAAATAGGCCTGCATAAGGCATAACCACAGCACACGTTTTGCCTGAAGAGGCAAGTAATATGCGGCTTCGGTCAATTCGTTAGATTGCTTTATACTGGCGCGTTTTTTAAACGTTTTAGTAGCTGGCAAGAGTGCTTGAGTATCCATTCCAAGGCCTATGGGTAAATTATTATTCACCCATAATGACAGTGAAAACAGAAATTGCAAGCTATCACGTTACTTATCCACCGGGAAAATATGCAATTTATCCACAAGTGGATAATTGAGATCTAAACTTGACCTGTTTCCCATAGCTTGTTGATGCATATCCCATAGCTTGTTGCTATGGAACCCACAGATACGTGATTAATTACCCATAATATGTTAACCAGTTGCCCATAATGAACTCCTCTCAGGGCGCGCTGCATGCGGCTTTCAGGCTCCCTAAAAGGAGTAAAATAAAGAAAAAAGAATTAAAAAAGACTTTATAAAAATATACCCGTGGATAAGTGGATAAAGCTGAGTGGGGTATCCATTTAACACCGAGCGTAAGCAGAATTTATCCGTGCAGTTCCCTGGTGCTTCCTCGCTCACTCGCGGGCTTCGCCCTGTCGTTCGGCTGCGGCGAGCACTACTGGCTCTCTCTGAAAAGCGAAATTTAACCGATCCTCGCTATGGGGATATCTTTCCAGCGTGTGGTGTACGCAGGGGAGAGCATATCGCGTTTCATCTGCCATGCAGGCGCAATCCCTCGTCCTGCAAACCAGACCTGTCCCAGCCCGGAATGATTAATGCCATCGAGAACCTTCATCAGCTCAGCGCTGTGAGGACGTGGTGGACGTTCGTCGAACAGCTGCAGCTGCGAAACGCCGGAGCCGGTGAAGTCATTCAGCATCACACCGGCTTTAGCATACCGGTGCCCGTCCTTCCAGATACGCTCCAGAGCCGTTGTGGCGGCCGCAATGATGTCCCGGGTGTCCTGAGTGGGGGTAAGCAGTTTCTCCGTGGCCACGTTGCCGTAGTAAGGCTCTTTAACGGCGAACGGAGACGTTTTGATGAATACGGAAATATGCCGGCAGTACTGGCGCTCTTTACGCAGCTTTTCTGAGGCCCGTTCTGCGTACTGACAGACAGCCTGGCGCAGCGAATCGTATTCAGTGATCTTCTCGCCAAAACTGCGGCTGCAGACAATCTGTTGTTTAGTAGGCGGTGCTTCTTCAAGCGACATGCAGCTTTCCCCGTTCAGTTCGCGCACTGTTCGCTCGAGAACGACGGAGAAATTTTTCCGGATGAAGGCCGGGTTCGTCAGGGCCAGATCGAGCGCGGTCCTGATGCCAAGAACATTGAGCTTGCGTGCAATACGGTTTCCCACGCCCCAGATCTCTTCGACCGGCTGCAGTGAAAGCAGTTTCCGCGTTCGCTGAGGATTCCCCCGGGTCAGGGCGAGCACGCCACGAAACTGTTTCCACTCCTTTGAGGCCCACTGGGCTGATTTTGCCAGGGTTTTCGTCGGCCCGGCACCCACGCCGATGGTCAGACGGGTACAGTCATACACGTGCTGGCGCAGCTGCCGGCCGAAGTCCTCCAGGTCCATGCAGCGCTCAACGCCGGTCAGGTCGAGGAACATCTCGTCAATCGAATACTGTTCCACCCTGGGGGCCAGCTCCTCCAGGCAGCTCATCACGCGCGCTGACATCGAGGCATAAAGTTCATAGTTGCTTGAGAACGCGTATATTTTTTCCGGGTACTTTTCGTTTTTCATCTGAAACCACGGCGTGCCCATTTTGATCCAGGGCTTTGCCTCGGCACTTCTTGCGATGACGCAGCCATCGTTATTACTGAGCACCACAACCGGCTTTCCTTTCAAATCAGGGCGGAAAACACGTTCGCAGCTGGCATAAAAGCTGTTCACATCGGCCAGGGCAAACATCAGTACATCTCCCTCGGGCGGTGGATGATGTGCGTGACGACGCCAAAGATATCCAGATCGTCCGGGTCGGGATAAATCGGCGACCAGGCGGCGTTCATTGGCTGCAGCGTCAGTCGTGGCGTCAGCAGAAGCCGTTTAACCGTAAACTCCCCCTGCACGCTGGCCACAACAATATCGCCGTGCCGGGGCTTCTCTGCACTGTCCACAACCAGCAGATCGCCATTGTAAAGGCTGCCGTCGGACATGCTGTCACCGCTGGCACGGAGATAGTAAGTCGCGCTCGGGTGCCGTATGCAGTAATCATGGAGATCCAGGTCGGACTCGACATAGTCAGCGGCAGGGCTGGGAAAACCGCAACTGGCCAGGTCTGCAAACAACGGATGGGCCTGTGGCGGGAGTGCTTTCCCGGTGCTGAAAAGCTGCAGTTTCATCTTTCCTCCTGACGTCTAAATATACTGGTTATGCATACAGTATATTTAACAGCGCGAGGATAATCCAGATCACCAGCTTCATGAACAGGGTGAGTAACCTAAGTTACTCAAAATGCTATTTATTCTCATTGTGAGATATTTAAATTACTCACAATGAGAAAATAAGGCTTTTGTTTTGCCATTTTGCTCTTATAATATGTATCAAATTGAGTTTAATTAACGGAGCATAATGATGAATATTTACTGCGATGATGGTTCAACTAATGTTAAGCTGGCATGGTTTGAAGGAAACGAGCTGCAGACCCGGGTTTCAGCTAACTCCTTCCGGCATGGCTGGAAAGTGGCGGAATTCAGTGCCGCAACGTTCAACTATCAGGTGGGCACGCTGAAATACACCTGGGACAGCGTCAGCCGGGATGCCATCCCGACGACAAACGTGGAATACCAGTACGGTGATCTCAACCTGCTGGCCGTGCATCATGCCCTGCTGAACAGCGGACTTGAGCCGCAGCCGGTGAGCCTGACCGTGACGCTGCCCCTGAGCGAGTATTATGACGGGGACTGCCAGCGGAACGAGGAGAACATCCGACGCAAACGGGAAAACCTGATGCGTGAGCTGGTTCTGAATAAGGGCAGGGCATTTACCGTAACGGACGTGAAGGTGATGCCGGAATCACTGCCGGCGGCGTTCTCCCGTCTCGCCGAGCTGAAGCCCGGACCCGCTGAGACCACACTGATTATCGATCTCGGCGGAACCACGCTCGATGCCGGCGTTATTGTCGGACAGTTTGATGATATCAGTGCGGTACACGGCAATCCGTCTGTCGGCGTGTCACAGGTCACCCGCGCAGCTGCAGGCGCGCTGCGGGCTGCAGACAGCGAAACCAGCGCGCTTATTGCTGACACGGTCATCCGCAACCGCAATGATCGTCAGTATCTGCAGCGAGTGATCAACGATGCCGGAAAAATTGACGATGTTCTGAACAAAATTACAGAGGCAATCACTTCCCTGGGCGCGCGTGTCACCAGTGAGCTGACGGCCTTCAGGAACGTTAACCGGGTATTCCTGGTCGGGGGAGGGGCATCCCTCATTGAAGAGGCTATCCGTCAGGCCTGGCCTCTGGCTCCTGACCGTATCGAGGTTATAGGCGATCCGCAGCTGGCGCTGGCCAGAGAGATTGCCCTTTACAATAAAGAGGACTAAACGTGCCGGACGGCCAGTATTCTTTCTATCTTCACAGCGACGATCGCACCGACATCGCGGCGATGGCGACCATCAGCACCATCTCACAGCCCCTGCGCGGTGACTTCATCCGGACCGCCGCCACCGCCGGGGCGGTGATGTACCAGACGGATGCCCGTTTACCGGCGCTGATCCCGGTGTTCTTTGACGGGCATCTGAGCGCCATCCGGCTTTGTGCCGTGATGGCCCTGGTCTCCGGCACCTGGTCTTCACTCTCAGGACTTCCTGATGAGCCTGATGGTGGCGTGGCGGCTCTGGCCATGTCACCGGAGACGGAATACCAGCGCCGGCGTTACACCCTGACGCTTCAGGATGACCGGAGCAGTGAACGGGTTGAGCGTGTGCTGACGGGCGTGTCATCCCGCCTGCGCGGAGAGCTGCTGAGAAACCTGATTATCACCGGTCTGGCCCTGCATACGACCGCACCGGAGCTGCCGCGTCTGCTGGCCAGCATGCCGGTACCGCCCGGCACGGTCAGCGAGCTGCAGGTGCTTGTTCAGCAGATGGCCGGTACGGCTGGCGTGAGTAAAGCTGCAGTACCGGAGAAACCAGCAGAGCCTGCCGCACCGGTATCCGGTGAAGCGACCAGGATAAAGAAAAATATGCGCCGGGCATTCGGAGACTAGAACATGTCAGTGATTAAACAAAAAGCAGAGCAGTGCATTCATAACTTTCTGCGCGCCCGGAACGTGCCTGAATCTCAGTGGCCGGAACGGGTCAAAAAGACCGGCAGGGGAATGATACTGGCAGGCGTTGCCGTCGTGGTTCCCGGTGTTCTGGTTGATAATATCTCCCTGCCGGTGACAATTGCGATGCAGGTATGCTACGCCTCGCTGATCGGCCTCGGTGTTCTCCTGGCGTTTGACGATAAAAAGCCGAAGAACCGATCCTGAGCAGGAACATCATTCAGAATGGTAATCAGACAGCCAGGGAGGGACTGATGCAAAAGGTTAAGAGCGCAGGGCTGACGCTGGCGCGGCCAGCGAGCTGTTGAACTGTCAGGACATAAGGGAGATGAACACAATGAGGAAGACAAATGAAGTGTAATACTGCAATTTTGTTTGTGGCGCTCACACTGGCAATACCCGGTGCGGTGAATGCCGCAGCCACAGTGGCGGTTCTTGACCAGATGGCCACGAAAAAGCAAAAGGAACGTGAAGACCAGCTCGAAGCTGTGGAACGTGATGCTTTGGCACAGCCAGATGCATGGAAAGCGTATCTACAGGTGTCTGACGCAGTGCCTGCTGATGCCCCCATCATGCTGCAAAACCGCTACCGCAGCCTCGCCATTTCACTGGCACTGAAGGCTGCAATGGCCTGTTCCCCAGACGCTCTCAAGCTCCTCGGGCGTAACGACGTGATAGAGTTTCGCGTACTCCGATCATCGTTAGTCTCAGCCTGCAAAACAGCTAAATAAGTTTCGTGCCAGCTGCCCACTTCCAGATTCCAATCTTCGGCTGGCATTCTCTCAATCCTGTAAGGGGCGCTGAAAAAAAGGACACCATCCGGGGAGGGGTGTCCTGAAGCCATGCAATTCGTTACAGGTGAAAACCCTTAAGATGTTTTCAGCGCTGATAATCACACAATCACTTCACACTTTCACCTGCCATATATCCGACTCAAAAAAAAGACGTCTCCGGTCGGGGACGTCCTGAAATCAAAGGCACACATTTAAGATAACGGCGCGAATCCATTATCAGTGTGCATTCTGCCATACCCTGTCTGACTCATCAGCTACCAGAACCGGTAACAAAGGATGTCGGTTCCCTCCGCCTTATTGCCGCCAGCCGGCGGCGTGTTCAACGCCGTGCCTTCACGCTAACCCGGCCGCTGCGGTCACAAGGGTTCACGTTGTCTCCGTCCTCACCCGTTCGCACCTTTCACGGTGCATTCAGCCCGTGAAAGGCTTGCGCTGCGGCTTGCGGCGTCGCCCCTGCGCCCTCCGCTTTCCGCCGGGTTTTTGTGGCGGCACGGCGCAAGAGGGTGCCGCATATCAGAGAGGAGTGTGTCTATGTCCCGTTTTATTCTGGGTGACTGCGTGCAGGTGATGTCCCGTTTTCCGGCGCGTGCCGTCGATTTTATTCTTACCGATCCACCGTATCTGGTTGGCTATAAGGACCGTACCGGTCGTACCCTGGCCGGGGACAACTCAGCAGAATGGCTCCAGCCCGCCTGTCATGAAATGTACCGCGTGCTGAAAAATGACAGCCTGATGGTGAGTTTCTATGCCTGGAACCGCGCGGATCTGTTTCTGAATGCGTGGAAAACGGCCGGTTTCCGGGTGGTTGGTCATATCGTCTTTGCCAAGAGCTACGCCTCAAAATCGACGTTCGTGGGTTACACCCATGAGAGCGCCTACCTGCTGGCGAAGGGAAGGCCGCAAACCCCGGACCGTCCCATCCCGGACGTGATCCCCTGGAAATACACGGGCAACCGACATCACCCGACGGAGAAGCCGGTGCAGAGCCTGCGGCCGCTGATTGAATCGCTCACGCGTCCGGGGGCTATTGTCCTTGACCCGTTCGCCGGCAGCGGCTCCACCTGCGTGGCCGCCGCCGAAGCCAGCCGCCGCTATATCGGGATCGAGATGCTTGAGCAGTACCACGCCGCCGGCGTTCGACGTCTGGCACAGGTTGAACGGGCAAGAAGGATGCCGGCGGCCAATGACGGCGCGTTTTACCCCGACTATCCGGAGGCGGCATGAACTACCCGGGCCTTGAACACCTGCGCGCGGACGTGGCCGTGCTCAGCAATGCCATGTGTGACGTGCGGATGCTGCTGAACCGCCTCGAATCGCAGCACCGGCACGACGCGGCAACGCTTACCGAACGTATGGCTGCGCAGACTCTGCGCCGGATCAACACCCTGCTTCTTGAAGCCTACCGCGAAGCCCTGGTGCTGGACGAAACCTTTCAGGACTGACTGACCCTGCCGGGCTGATGCCCGGCCTGTAGCCCCTTACAAGAGAGAACAAACGATGTACGGAACCCGCGAAGAACTTTGTGTACAGCTTGAAAACATGTTCACGTTTGACGAACCCCTGGTCCTGCTGGTCTGGACGGAAGAGGGGATTAGCGTGGCCTGCCGTGAAGCCCAGCCAGAACCGGACGGGGCTGAAATCCGGAATCTGATGAAGGCGATCGGCGAAATGAAAATGACGCAATACCGCCAGGAGGGGGTAAATAATCTGACTGTCAGCGATCTCCTGGCTCGTCAGCGGGAAGTGGCAAACCGTCAGGTTAGTGTTCCGGCGGTACTCCTGTCCCGCGTTCTGCGTAACTATGAATGTGAGCTGGAAAACCGGATCGGTATGGCCTGGGAAGCCGGGCGGCAGGAGCCTGAATCCGTCAGGAATGAGCTGAAGGACGTTCACGCATTACAGGAGACGCTGGCCGCGTAAGGGAAAGAGCCGGGGTAACGCCCCGGCAACCGGTGGACATCCACAGCGAAAAGGATGTCAGTGCCTTCCGCTTCTATCCGCCGCTGCCCTCCGGGCCACGTCGGGACAATGAAACTCCCCTGAAGCTCCGTGCGGTGACGGCATGCGCCGTGACTTCACTGTAGCCCGGCCGCATCGGCCACAAGGGTTCGCTGACGCCTCCGTCCTCACCCGTTCGCACCCTTCACGGTGCATTCAGCCCGTGAAGGCTTTGCGCTGCGGCTTGCGGCGTCGCCCCTGTGTCCTCCGCTTTTCGCCGGTCTGTCGTGTCGTCACGGCGATGCCGGAACCGAGAATATGTTAACCGTGGAGGATCTATGAACCAGACCGTGACCTGTGATGCTGTTCGTCTTGAGGGTGCGCAGCGCCTGACTTTCCTGCCTGATTTGTTTGGCGGCGATTTTATGACGTCCGAGGCATCCGTGTACGCCTATGCCCAGCGTTACTGCCCTGAGTATCAGGGGGGATTCTGGCAGTTTTACCGGCTGCCGGAAGGTGGCGGATATATGGCGCCTGACGTGGAGAGCCTGACCCTGTGCAATCCGGACAACTGGTTTGAGCAGACTGTCAGCGGGGAGGTGGCGGGGATCATCCTCACGGCGCTGGTACTGAATCACCGGAGCTGGCACCACAGTAACCATGACCATGAGGAGCTGTGCCGCCACTTCTGCCGCCGTTATGAGCAGCTTATGGCATTTGCTGATACCCATCCTGAAAGCGCCACGATCTGGCGTGCTCTTGACTGATTCACCACGGGCGGCAATGCCGCCCGACTAATGGAGAAAAACATGATTGGTACAGCAAAAGAGATAGCCATCGAAATGCTGCGTGATGACGATAATGACGGCGAGAAATTTGTATTCGCCAGCTGGAGCCGGAACGATATTCGCGGTCTCTGCATTGACTGGGATCTCAGTGATGAAGAGATCGACGTGGTGATGGAAAGACTGGAGGCAGAGTTGTATCCCTCCGGATGTGTCCCTCTCATCTACAACATTGTTGAGGTGATGGTGGAAGAAAAACGGAAACACCGTAATGTCACCATTCCGGCAGCAGCGCTTGCGGTGGTGATGCAGCTTGCAGGGAAGGAAATGGAGCGTATCGCCGTATGCGCTGAGGATGGCGGCGGATCGGCAGAAGAAACCCTGAAAGAAGAAAACGACGTCATGTTGAACCTGCGCGCAGCGCTCGATGCCTGACAGAGAAACCGGAGGCGTTGCCTCCGGAAACTGAAAAAAGGAGAACACCATGCAACTGTCACCGGAAACCCGCAGCATCCTGCGCCAGTATAAAACGCTCATCAACGAGCGACGTCGCGAATCCGGACTCAACCCCGTAACCACGGCGAAAGTGCTGGATGAGATCTGCGAATCGGCTACCCGCCAGTGTGCCGTTTATCTTTGCGGCCACTTCATTCTCCAGGGCGGTCAGGGGGATGCACAGTAAATAATCCGGGCGGGGCATATGCGCCGCCTGTTCGCGCGCGAAAACCCTGTCATCCCTTCGGGCTGACGGACGGCAAGGCCAGCGCCTGCGGCGCTGCCCCCTCCCGCTCTGATGTAAGCCCGGGGAGATGCACATGAAAGGCATTGTGAGGGCGAATTGTCACTGATACGGTCCTGCGTGGCGTGGCGTGGCGTGGCGTGGCGTGGCGTGGCGTGGCGTGGCGTGGCGGCTCTGAAACCCGATCAGCAAATTCCCTCAAAACACCCGAATCCCACTTCTGGCCCCCTTCGGCTCCCGGCCAGCGCTGCTGTCCGGTCGTCGAGCCCCACTCCGCCAGGGCGGCTGCTGACGCACCCGCCGGGCTCCGCCGAACCCCTCCGGGGTTCGTGCCATACGGCTAGGGTCTGATGGCGAAGGTCAAGGGCTGCGGCTTCTCCGGCCGTGCCGTCCGGAACGCCTTCACCGCGCCGGCTGATGCCGTCGCTTTAATGGCGCCACGCCGTTCCGACGTGTCGGGTGTGTGCATCCTGTTCCCCCGGTGAGGCCATCCCCCGTGCGTCCTCACGCGGAGGGCTTGTCGTAGCACCGTCGGGTCGTCATCCAAGGGGTGAAATGCACTCCGCCAAAACTTTTTGCGTGCCGCAAAAACTTTAGTCTCCGCCCCTTTCCTTCCTCCCTTCGCCGTTGCTCCTTTGCCCTTTGCCGCGAGAGAACTCACCAGGGAGATGGACAACCATCACCACAGGAGAAAACCAGGATGCACACACGAAACGTCAACGTCAAAACCGCCGCTCAAGAATCTTCCAGGAAGATGGGGGAAGAACAAAACCCTGTTTCTGTCGCACGGGAGTGGGTGGCTCAGGCCACTTCGCTGAAAGCGGGGGTCACCGTCACTCTGTCCGATGTGTCCCGATACGGCGACGTTCAGGTGGAGATCCGCACCAACGGAACGCTTAACTGGCACGCCTGGTCGTTTGAGCCGGATTTTCTTTTGGAACTGAAACGCAACCTGCAATACGTGCAGCTTTAACCGTAGGCCGGATGTCCGGCCTTAACCCAGAGAAGGAGGAAACATGCAGAACCTTAACACCCGTCCGGCGACCCGTAAGGTCGGGCAGAGCACCGAAATCGTGAAGCTGCTGCGCATTCAGGCCAGCGACACCCACGTGGTCGAGTTTGACAACGTAGACACCCGATTTAATGACTGCAACAACTGGCAGGTGATGGCAGGAGGCAAACGAGTCCTGTACAGCAACCGCATGTATGAGCGTTTTTCAGATGTGAAATCGGGGATCGTGGCAACGATCAACGTGTGTGAAAACAGCGGCACCGAAACGGATAACGCGATGCTGGAAGGGGCAAAAGTCATGATGCAGCTTCTTGATGGCTATCCGTCCTTTGGAGCACTGGCATCACACCCGAAACGCATTACCGGTTAACCGAGTGCCGTGACCGGATCGCACTCCGGCCACGGCTAACCACAACTATCACTGAGAGGTAAAAATC